>CAYHDD010000276.1:0-4931 GCA_964355195.1 uncultured Rhodoferax sp.
ACCCTCAAGTTTCTTTCATCATCCGGGGCGTCGCTCAAGATTCATGAAAGTTAGATGGACTTCATACGCGAGGCGCCATGCCGCGCACCATGGTCAAAAATTCCAGATGCGTACCGGCGCGACGGTGCTCCGACAAGGTCTGGTACTCTGGGTCGCCGTACCACTGCCGCGCCTGCTCTTCCGATGGAAACTTGAAGATGATCATGCGGCCGCTGCGTGGCGCAGCACCTTCAAAGTTGAGCGCCTGATCGTCGAAAGTGACGAACTCGCCGCCATGGCGCTTGAGTATCGGGAAGAATCCCTTTTCATACTTTCGATATTCGGTGGCATCTTGCACCACCAGATTGACGAGAAGGAATACAGGAACATCGGACATGGTGGTTTCTCTCATTGAAGTGTTGAAAGCCAGGTAGCGACAGCACGGCCGATTTCGGCGCCAGAGTCTTCCTGGATGAAATGAAGTCCCTTCACGGTGACCTCGGTCTGGTTCGGCCAGCTGCGACAAAACGCTCGCTGCGCGCCAACCAGGATGGAACCGGGCTCCGCATTGATGAACAGCTTGGGCACGGAACTCTGACTCAGCCAGTTGGCGTACTGCTGCACCAGTGCCACCATGTGCTGCGGCTCGCCGGCAATCGGGATCTGGCGCGGCCAGTTCAGCGTGACCTGCCGGTCAGCCTCAGCGATGAACGGCGCGCGGTAGTGCGCCATCTCGTCGTCGCTGAGCTTGCGCAGGATCGAACTCGGCAACACGCCTTCGATGAACATATTGCGCTTCAGAATCAAATCTTCTCCCTTGGCTGAGCGGAAGCCCTGAAAGATGCCGCGCGCCTTCTCCGGCCAGTCCTGCCAGCTTGGCAGCGGCATCACGATGCCCTCCATGTAGGCGATGCCACGCACCTGCTGTGGGTGCAAGCGCGCCCAATGGAAGCCCAGCGCCGTGCCCCAATCGTGCAGCACCAGGGTCACCTTCTGATTTGCACCCAGGGCGCCAAGAAGGCCTTCAAGATAGGCATAGGCCACTTCAAAGCTGTAGCGATCAGGCCCCTCGGATGCGGGCAGTTTGTCGGAATCACCCTGGCCAATGAGGTCGGGCGCAATGACCCGGCCGCAGCCAGCCAGGCCCGGGATGACATCGCGCCACAGAAAACTGGATGTGGGGTTGCCGTGCAGCAGAACGATGGGGTCACCGGAACCTGCCTCCACGTAGGCGAGACGATGTCCCTTGACCTTGCAGAATTTCTTGACGGGCGGGCTGGTTTGGGTCATGCGATGGCACTCCTTGGTAAACGGAAGGCGGCGGAACGTGGTTTCAATTTCTCTATTCGCCACAAAGCAGGCCCAGCAAACCCGGACGCACGTACAAGTGGGCTGCGTTTCCCATGTTGATGCCTGGCACCCATTGTTTTAGTTCAGCCGCAGCATTGATCGTGCTCGATAACAGCTGCGCACAAACGGACGAATCATGAGGGCGGATTGAGCCGTCGGCAAGACCATCGACCAGCAGGCTGGCGATGCGCTCAGTCAGTGCTTGCAAAGTGTGCAACACCTGATCACGGTGAACATGATCCGGCAAGGCCGAAATGGCTGACGCCCGCAGCAGGGGGCCACGCTCGGACAACTGAAAACGCACCAGCGAAGAGAGGGCAGCAGAGCAGCGGTTCCAGCCCGTTTCGCGACTCAGTTGTGCCGCTTGAAGCGTGTGTCGAAGCACCGAGAAGGAGCGCTCCCAGCAAGCGCTAACCAGATCCAGCTTGGTTTCGTTGTGGTGATAGAAGGAACCTTTGGTTAGATTGATCCGGGCTGATATTTTGTCGACCGAGGCACCGTGATAGCCCTGTTCATTGATCAACTCCGTTGCAGCACGCAAAAATGCCTCACCAGAGTCATCGGGCGCCAGCGGAAACTCGGCAAAATCCATTTCATGCAGCGTCGTGACATTTGGCCAGGTCTGCGATTGTCCGGCTAGGCCGTACAACAGCAAATCTGCCACTCTTTGGGCAATGCGTGGATAGTCATCGATTTCGTAGCGGCCTATCCAGACCCCCATCCAGTGCATAGCCGAAACCACCAGGTGCGTGCGTGCGTTCAGTGACTGGCGGGTAAGCGCCGCATTTTCGCTTCCTGAAAGTAGTTTTCGAATGTTTCGAAACATGTCGCTATAAGCGGAAAAGACCACTGAAGCGGTCGCCTCGGGCAGGGATCGAACATCGCCGAAACCGATCAGTGGCGACTGATCGCCGGCGGCAATGGTCGCCAGTAGGTTGGCGTAGAGCCTGAAGAAATGTTCGACGCGTTCAACGACCGTGGTCATCAGCGCCGCCTTGCGCACCGACGACTCAATTTCAGCAATGGTGCGCAGCATGCAGCTGACAGCCAGATCTTCCTTCCTGCGGTAATAGTAGGTGATGCTGGTCGTCTCCAAACCGACGCTGGCGGCAATTTGATTGAGTGTGACGCCCTTCAGGCCTCTTTCATTAAAAAGCCTGGCTGCGGTAGCAAGAATCGCTTCGCGCTTCTGATCGAAACGTTTGCTCCTGACTGGTTTCTTTTTTGGCACGGATAGGGGCATGGTGAAAGTGAAATTGCACCTTCGGCAGCACAAGATATGGATGTGAGAATAGCGTTTAAAAGAACAGTAGGTATATTATCGTTTACCCTATATGCCAATACAGAAAGCGACAATAGAATTATTTTAGAATGATTGGTATGTATCCAATTGGGAGCAAGTGAGCCATGAACGACACCGCAGAAATCTCGGAATTCCGCAGCAACACGCGCACCTGGCTCGAAGCCAACTGTCCTGCCGAAATGCGTAAAGCGATGACCAGCGCTGACGACGCATGCTGGGGCGGCCGCCAATGGAAGTTTGCCTCGGAGGCACAGAAGCAGTGGCTGGAGCGCATGGGCGAACGCGGCTGGACAGTGCCGACCTGGCCGAAGGAGTACGGCGGTGGTGGCCTTTCAGGCGCCGAGGCCAAAGTGCTCGCGCAAGAAATGGCATCCCTGGGCTGTCGCCCAGCGCTGGTGAGCTTCGGCATCTGGATGCTGGGCCCGGCACTGCTCAAGTTCGGCACCCACGAACAAAAACTCGAACACCTCCCAAAGATAGCCCGTGGCGAAATCCGTTGGTGCCAGGGCTACTCGGAACCCAACGCAGGCTCGGACCTGGCGTCGCTGGCCACCCGAGCCGAAGACCAGGGCGATCACTTCATCGTCGATGGTCAAAAAATCTGGACCTCCTACGCCGACGAGTCGGACTGGATCTTCTGCCTGGTGCGCACCGACTCAGCAAAGAAGCACACCGGCATCAGCTTTGTGCTGTTCGACATGGCCACACCGGGAGTCAGTACCCGGCCGATCCGCCTGATCTCCGGCAAGTCACCGTTTTGCGAGACCTTCTTCGACAACGTTCGTGTCGAAAAGCACAACCTGGTGGGCACCCTCAACGCCGGCTGGGATGTCGCCAAATACCTGCTGACGCACGAGCGCGACATGATAGGTGCGATGGGAGAGACGTCAAGCACACCTTCGCTGTCCCGGACCGCCAAGACAAGCGTGGGCCTGGACGCTCAGGGTCGGCTAGTGGATTCCCAGCTGCGATCACAAATCACGGAATTCGAGCTCGACGAGGCGGCATTCCGACTCACCTTGCAGCGCGTCCTCGACATGGCCAAGGCCAGACAGGCGCACCCGGCCATGTCTTCCATGCTCAAGTATTACGGGGCTGAGCTCAACAAGCGGCGCTGGGAGTTGATGGCCAGCTCCGGAGGCAGTGACGCCCTTGAGTGGGAGAGTGAGCGCTCCAGCCATGGCATCGTTGCGCGCACCTGGCTGCGCACCAAGGGCAACTCGATCGAAGGGGGAACGAGTGAAGTGCAGCTCAACGTCATTGCCAAACGAATCCTCGAACTGCCGGGAGCCTGAACATGTCACTCATCCTCACAGAAGAACAAACCATGCTGCGGGACAGCGCCCGTGATTTCCTGGCTGACAAAGCCCCAGTGACGCAGCTGCGCCAGTTGCGCGACACCAAAGACGCAACGGGCTTCTCAGCGGCTCTTTGGCAGCAATTTGCCGAAATGGGTTTCAGTGGTGTGCTGGTACCCGAAGAATTCGGCGGCATGGGACTCGGTCAGGTCGAAGCCGGTGTCGTCATGGAGCAGATCGGCCATCAACTCACCTGCTCGCCCTTCCTGGCTTCCAGCATCGCCGCCGTCACGGCCGTGCGCCTTGCCGGGACTCAGGCTCAGCAGAAAACCTGGCTGCCGCGCCTGGCCAGCGCTGAGGCCATTGCCACCCTGGCCATCGACGAGAAATCCAAACACCAGCCGACACAGATTGCGCTGCGCGCCACGCCCACTGCAAGTGGCTTCACCTTGAACGGTGCCAAGACCTTTGTGCTCGATGGCCATGTGGCAGACCTGCTGATCGTCGCTGCCCGGCGGGCCGGCGAGCCCGGAGATACCGAGGGCATTACCCTGTTCCTGGTGGATGCCAAGGCGTCGGGGGTGGAGATAGAGCGCACCGTGATGGTCGATGCCCACAACGCCGCCCGCATTGCTTTCAAGGACGTGCAGGTCAGCACGGATGCGGTGCTGGGTCAGGTCGATGCCGGCTGGGCACCTTTGAGCACCGCGCTCGATGCAACTCGTGCCGCCGCCGCAGCCGAGTTGCTGGGTCTGGCCGACGAAGTCTTCGAGCGCACGGTGAACTACCTGAAGGAGCGCAAACAGTTTGGCCGGGTCATTGGCGAGTTTCAAGGCTTGCAGCACCGCGCCGCAGAACTCTACTGCGAGCTGGAAATTACTCGCTCCGTCGTGATGCATGCCCAGCAGCAACTCGATGCCAAGGCCGATGGCGCCAGCCGCGCCGTATCCATGGCCAAGGCACGCGCCGGCCGAACTGCCACGCTGGCGGTGCAGGAAGCT
>CAYHDD010000277.1:0-4925 GCA_964355195.1 uncultured Rhodoferax sp.
CGCGTCGAAACCACTTTTCAAAATTGATGCATGGACCCTCCCGCAACCGGGAGAGCCCATGTGACTGTCTCTGTTAACGCCAAGACTTTGCCATGGCTACCAGCCTCCTAAAACGCGCCCTGTAGCTCGACGCCCATGGTGCGCGGTTGGACATAGCTTGAGTAGCGCACGCCGTAGCCCCCGCCGGCGGCTTGCTGGATGGTCGTGACGCTTTGCGAGTTGGTCAGGTTTCTCACATAGCCGAAAATTCCCCAGGTCTTCTTTGCGGACTCAAGCCCGGCCCTGATATTGATCTGATTCAGGATGCCATTGTCAGTGGACGGGGCGTTTGAAATCTCGGAGAAGTTTGAACCACGATAGATATAGCTGAGATTGGCCACGCCAGTTCGACCTTGCGCCAAAGGCCAACGGTAATCAGCTGAGCCCTTGAACTCCCACGGCGAGACATAGGGCAGCTGATTGCCACGCTTGGCTACCACCCGGCCACGCGAATCGAGCAGGTCCTGAGTGATGGTGGCGTCGGTGTAAGTCAACGCCGCATTCAAACTCAGGCCTTTGGCAGGATACAACTGGAACTCGAACTCGGCGCCCTGTGCCTTGGCGGTACTTGCGTTGCTGATGTAGTCATATAGGCCACTTGGCGTTGACAGATTGACCTGCTTGTCGCTCCATTCGTTCTTGAACAGATAGACGTTGGCCACGATCCAGGACGCCGGTGTGCTCTTGAGTCCGACTTCCATGGACTGGATTTTCTCGGCCTGGAATCCCTTCGGAATGTTCGCCGGATCCTGTACCCACAGATTGGGGCCACCTGATCGAAAACCCGAGGCCGCCCGCGCAAACAAGTTCAGTGTGTCCGATGGCTTCCAGGATGCAATGAGGTTGTAGGTGGTCTGTTGTTCCGTCACAGCTGTGGTGTAGATGCCGACTGGCACGCCAAATACGTTTGAAAAATTCTTCACGTTCGCTGTCGCCACGCGATCATCGGCATAGGCACGCAGGCCACCGGTCAGAGTGACCGTCGAACTGGCCTTCCAGTCGACCTCGCCAAAGAACGCTTTCGAGTTTGACGAGGTGTCCGATACCACGGTACTGTTATCGGCTGGACCCAGCACGAGTGGAACAAGGATGTGCCAGTTGTTATCCACGTGACGGTCGAGCTTCTTGAAGTAGCCACCAAGGGTCCAATTCAGGCGTTGCTCGCCATTGGAAACGAGGCGCAGCTCTTGACTGGTCATATCCAGGGTTCTGGCGCGCGAATTCGTTAGCTCTGTACCGCCCAATACAAATGGCACGGTACCGGCGGGCACCCCTAACGAAATCAAAGCGATAGGCAATGTGTCCTTGCTGTCGGCAAAAAAGTCTGCATTTTGCTTCGCGCGGGAAGTTGCAGACACCAAGCTAAAGGCAGTGAAATCGTAGCTGACAGTCAAGTTTGCCGAATCACTGGCTCTGTTGTCGGTGTTGAGTTGACCGTTGGCAATGGGTGAAACGCCGGCCACCTTTCCTAGCGAAGTAGGCGAATAGACGCCCGGCGCTGTCTGGTTGTTGCCGTGAACGGCGTCAGAGCTCTGACGCCATAGACTGGCGTCGATCTTCAACTTGTCATTCGGAGTAAAGCGAAATGCGATGCGGGCGTCATTTTGTGTGTTTGTATTTGCATCCTTTTTCGCGAGTTCTGGCGCATCGATCCAGGCAGGATTCTTGTTGTACGAAACCGTTGCGCGCAACGCCGCTACACCTTCGGACAGCGGTACATTGAGCATGCCACGCACGCTTTGACCCGCCGCACCACCATCCACACTTGAGCCCGTCAACTGGGCCTTGGCCGAGAGTTTCTTCGAGTCAGGCGCAGCCGAAATGATCCGAATCGTGCCAGCCATGGCGCCTTCACCATAGAGCGTGCCTTGTGGGCCCCGCAACATTTCGACGCGCGACACATCCCACAGGCCGAAGTCCGGTACACCAGAGTTCAATCCGACCAGTGGCATTTCGTCGATATAGACGCCTACTGCAGGTCCGCTTTGTATGCTGAGCGACTGGCTGGTTGAGATGCCGCGCGAAACCAGCAAGTTTTCTCCCGGACTGGTCTTGATGATGTTCATGCCGGGGGCGCTGGCGCCCAGGTCTTCCAGCGAACTGATGCCACGCGCTTCCATGGCTTTGTCGGACAGGGCGGATATGCCCAGGGAAACGTCCGTCAGCACAACTTCGCGCTTGGTTGCCGTGACCGTCACCCTTTCGAGCGTGCCAGTACTCTCCTGTGCCTGCGACGCCGCCGTTGCTGCAGCTACAGCAACGGCGATCATGGTTAAACGAAACTTCTTGCCTTGCGTCATGATGAACTCCTTCATTGATTGTTGAGATGGCCATTTCCAAGCACCGCCGTTGCGGAAGAATCCCACATATTTAACTTGACGTTGAATTCATATTCAACTATATTTGAGTTTCGCCAAGTACGCAATAGCAAAAATAAAATTGTTTTTTAGTCAGGGGGTTCGAGGGTCCTGATGCGCGAGACAGCTCGTGTCTTAAGCAAGACCATTTCCGCAACATGATTGAAGACCTATGAAACAGTGGAACATCAAACCCAAATTTCTCATGCTGGCGCTCCTGATGATTTCCCGCTGGGTGGTCTACGGGTTTACCGGTGTGGCGCTCGGCGCGATCTTGAGACGTTCCGGCGTAGAGCTGGCTCAAATTGGCGTATTGGGGGCGGCTGGATTCTTGTTCATGTTCAAGTTTCTCTGGGCACCGATGGTGGATCGCTACCGGATATTCGGATTGCCCACTTACAAGGGCTGGTACGTCCTGATGCAAGGGCTGTGCGGTTTGAGCCTGATGGCATTGCTTTGGTTTCACCCGAAAGATGACTTCTACGCGGTCTTCTTCTGTTTGGTAGTCGCAAGTCTGTCGGCCTCCTTTCGCGACATTGCTCAAGACGGGCTTTCAGTCAAGATCCTGAGCGCGGAAGAAGGCCCCACCGCCAATGGCTATATGTCAGCAGGCTTCATGTTGGGGATGGTTCTCGGTGGTGGCGTCTTACTGGCGCTTTACGACACCATTGGCTGGGCCGGGACTGTCTGGCTGCTGGTCCTGGCCACGATGTTGCCCTTGCCGATGATGCTCGCATTCAAGGAGCCTGAGTTGGGGCTGCAAGAAGCCAGGCGCGCGGCTCAGACCCGGTCAATCTGGTACGCCCTGATCGCCTTCTTTCGCTATCCCGGCAATGCGCAGTGGGCCGGACTGATCATGTTGATGACGCTGGCAGGCATCACCGGCCCCAGCCTGCTGGTTCTGATGCTGGTCGACAATGGCTGGAGTCTGGCGCGCGTCGGTGTGGTAACGAACATAGCCGGCCCGCTGATCGCCGCGACGCTGTCCCTGGCTGCCGGATATGTTTTCGCACGCACCACACGACGCGTCGCCTTGGTAAGCATGATCTTCGTGGGAGCGCTGTTCAGCTTTGCCAAGATGCCGATCGCCAGCAACGGCTACCCGGAGATGCTGACCATTGCCATCGTCGTTCTTGCGGTCGTAGTGGCCGCGCTGACAAATCTGTCGCAAAAGATCGTGGTTATCGACAAGGCATCTTCAAGCTCGGACTTCGGCACCAACTTCACCATTCAGGGTGCCTTGAACCAGATGGGAGGCACGATCGCCTCCATTGCGGCGCCAGCTTTGGCGGGTCTCATTGGCTACGCCAACGTCATATTGCTCGCCGGGATGTTGGGCCTGACTTGCGTGTTTCTGCTTACCCGCTACAAACATCTCTAGTTCGCCGACAGGCGCACACACATTTCGGTCAAAAATCAAAGCGGCCACTTTGGCAACTGAATGCTTCGGTAAGGCAATAGTGAAAGATCAGTGCACAGGGCACCAGGGCTGTCCACGTAGATGACCTTTGATGCAATCTTTGAAAACGACGCATAGAAGTGCTGTGACGACTTGACCACGACAATGCGTTTGCTTCTAGGGTCACAGCCGAGCTGCGTAAACAAGTCCAGGTCAAGACCTTGGCATCGAACCGAGGTCAGCACCACTTCGACGCCCTGGATTTCGAGCAGTGCACAATCACCCAAGGGTGTTGTTGTCCCGGCCAGACCCGACATCATCATGGCAGCGTGCAGCGCTCTGACGTGGCAATAAAGATCGAGCGGATCGCCCGACGCCGCGCCCACTTTGCCCCCGACACGCATTGGCAATCGAGCATTGACTCCTGCCTCGAACGCCAGTCGAACGGCCATGGGGTCCCATAGCGGACCCAAGGCAGCGTCGTCAATTCCCCTGTCAAGCAGGCGACGAAGAATGAAGGTCGAGTCCCCGGGCGCCCCCCCTCCCGCGTTGTCGGCCGAGTCGGCCAGCACAACCGGTCCCGAACCGTTTGCCAACGCCTCGTCCAATGCAGCATCCACATTCGGGTATTCGAGTCGCAATTCATCGCGCATCGCCTTAAGCTCATCGGCCACCCAGGATGCCACCCATTCGCCTCGCTGCCGGTTGTCATCGCTGTAGACGAGGACCTTTGTGCCCATGCTGGCTACGTCGCCCCAAGGAAATCCATGGACGATGGAAATCGACAGGATCCCATCGTGACCCTCCATCGACGTGAGGCTGTCGACAAGACCCCGCACCGGCTGCCGACTTGTATGTAGTACGGCGATCATCCGGCAGTCGACGACGCTGGCGACCGGTTTGACAATCCCAAGAGCCGCTGCCCGGCATAGCAGAAGCAGCTCTGCAGCACGCTCCAGGATGTCTGTATGCGGATACTCCTTGAAACAAACGAGAATGTCCGAGTACTGCACCATTTCCTCACTTAGATGGCAGTGAGGATCGAGCGTGGCCCCGATGACCACTCCCGGCCCTGCCGTTTCGCGCACCCTGCGAAGCAGATCCCCTTCACAGTCGTCGTAGCCATCGGC
>CAYHDD010000278.1:0-4903 GCA_964355195.1 uncultured Rhodoferax sp.
GGTCTTTGGTATTGATGACCTTGTGTTCCTCTTCGGTGCCTTCTTCGGTCTTGACTTTGGGTGCCGTGGTGATTTGCTTGATCACCTTGTCTTGCCCGTCGGTCTTGCCCTTGTACTTCAGCGCAATCTTCTTCAGCGAGGGGCCTGACTTGGTCTTGTCAACCGAATGGCACTTGGCGCACTCGTTCTTCTTGAACAGCGCCTGCGCCGCGTCGCCGTCCAGCGCAGCGTAGGCCGGCAGACTGGCCGCCAGCGTCAACAGGGCCGTGGCGCTGAGAAGGGAGAGTGAGAATTTCTTCATTTGAAAGCTCCGGTGAGTTGAAGTCACACTCTCAAAACGCGCAGCCCTGGCACACGGCCGACGCCGCTACGATTGCTTACAAATTCTTACCTGAACGACACGCGGGCGGCAGAGAAAAGTTTCTCCTGGCCGCGGCCCTTGCGTTCGCTGTGATATGGTGGAACATACGCAGATGATTGATCGACTCACGCTGGCACGGACGGCAAAAGGACGAACCGCATGAAAGGCATTTTGGGACTGGTGGGGCTGTTGCTGAGCCTGGCCATAGTCGGGTTTCTGGTCAAACAGCAAATGAGTTCGACCCGGCAGATCCTGCCGACACTGCAACTCCCGGCCAGCGAGGGAGCGCAGCCTTCAGCCAGCGCACCGACGGCGACCCGCGCCGAGCAGTCGCAGCAGGTTCAACAGCAGCTCAAACAAGCTGTTGAGGGCGCCTTGCAGCAACCGCGCAGCGTCCCCGAAGAGAAGTAGCACCAGCACGTTCAGCAACTACGGGGTGACAACGGAGAGTTCGTTGGCCACAAGCGCACACCCACCGGCGCTGTGGCACGCGTTGCAAGTGGCGCAGAACTTCACGCGCGCGGGTCGCTTGACTCGCATCCTGAATCCATACTTCCGGCAAGCACTGATCGGGCGGCAATTCGCCCGCGGCACTTCTCAAATACTCCCGTTGCACACTGGCATCGATGCCCTCGGCCCGGAGCCAATCCGACCATAGCGTGGCCATGATCAGATTGGGCGCTTGTGTCAGGCGTGGCATAACGACTCGTGAACTGACCGGACTACTCCAGGCTGACCTGCTTTCGGTTGTCACTCGACACCCGGTCGATCATCTTGTTGTAGGGGTCCACCCCCACTTCAAACGGCTTCACTTTGACCGTGACGGTCAGCGTCGGCTCGGCGCCGGAGAGACGGCGTTTCTCGCTGAACAGGACTTTTTCGTCCGCTTCTTTGCCCCCATCAGGGCGGGCGAAGACAGCGATCTCGACAGGTTCATCAAACACGCGCTCGGTCTCCTTGCCCTTGCCATCGGCTTCCAGCTTGGCCAGATGCAGTTTCATGGTCACGTCCCAATGTCCGTCCGGGCGCTGTTTGGCGCTGGCCTCCACCACCCGGTTGTCGTAAAACACTATTTTTTCGAACAAGTCAGTGATCAAGTCTTGCTGGTTGGCCGCCGCCTCGGCACGGATATAGCCAAGCAGCTCTTTGCTGGTGGTGTAGGGCGGTGCCTGATAGGCTTTGTCCTTCAGGAAATGCTGTAGCGCACGGTTCAACGACTGCTCCCCGATTTCCTCACGCAGGCGGTAGAACGCCAGAGCGCCCTTTTGGTAATGGATGTAGGCCTGGTTCTCGACCCGAAACAAGGGCAGTTCCTCAATCTGCTCGCCGCGGCGCGCGCGCAGGTAGTTGTCAAGCTCCTCCTTGAAGAAACGGCGCAGGTGCTGGTGGCCATATTCCTTTTCCATGACCATCAGCGCCGAATACTGCGCCAGTGATTCAACCAGCATGGTGGCGCCCTGCACGTTCGCGCCAATGACCTGATGTGCCCACCACTGGTGCGCCATCTCGTGGGCGGTGACATAGAACACGTAATCCACATCCTCCTTCTTGCGCAGGTCGGCAATGAAACCGATGGCTTCCGAGTACGGGATGGTGTTGGCAAACGACTGGGCAAAAGTCGCATAACGGGGAAACTCGAGTATGCGCACCTGCTTGTGCTGGTAGGGCGTGAAATTGGCGCTGAAATAGTCCAACGACTTTTGCGTGGCGGTGATCATGCGGTCCACGTTGTAGCCATGCTTGGGGTCAAAATAAATTTCTATCGGCAGGCCATGCCAGTCGCCCTTCTTCACCTGCCATCTGGCCGACAGATAGGCGAAGAAGGGCATCATCGGGCGGTCCATTTTGTAATGGAAATAGCGCCGGCCGTCCTTCTCCCAGGTATGCTGCAAATAGCCGGGTGCCAGCGCGATCTGGTCGGCACTGGTGGAGACGGTGGTGTCGAAGCTGACCCAGTCGGCCTCGCTGTCAAGCTGGTGATTGGCGCGCGCCGATTCATCCTCCAGTTTGGGCATGCGTTTGGGCTCGCCCAGGCCACGCCGGCGCCGCTCGTTGCGGTCGGTCAGTTCGTTGGCGGCATAACCCAGCGCCGGAAACACCTGGGCGTTGTTGAAGAAGCTGCCGTTCAGGTTGACGCTGTCGGGCCGGCCGTCATTGGTAAAGCCCTGGTTGCGCACAGTGAGCGTGAAGTCCATGTCGACCTCGGCCCCCGCTGCAAGCGGCTGTGCCAGCTTCAGGATGCGCATGCCCAGCAGCTTGTCATCCAGGATCACCTGATGCGCGGGTAGGCCCTTCATCAAGGTCTCGACATCGGGGACCACACGTACGTACAGGGTATCGATAGCCACGGCATGTTTGTTGACCAGCCGGTAGTGCCCGTTGATCACCACGCGCCGCTCGGCCGGGAAGATGTCGACGTTGGCCTGCACTTCAGTCACGCGCGGCTGGGCAACGCCCTTGTATTGCCGATACTTCTTTTCATAATCGGCGAGTCGGTCCATTTGCTGGTCGCCCGGCACGTATTGGTTCAGGACATTGGTGTTGTAGTAAATCCAGCTGCCAGTGAGCACAAAGCCCGCCAGACATAGGGCCAACGCAGCGCCAGCCACTCCCTTTAGCCGCTGCCGCGCCAGGCGAGCGCGTACGCGCCACTCCTGCGACAGGCCGCGCACCCAAAAGCCCTGCGCCAGGATCAGCAGGCTCAGCACAAACAGACCCCAATACAGCAAGTACCAGTACCAGCCCGTCAGGAAGTGGCCAAAACCGTTCATGTCGGAGTACTGCACCTGTGGCAGCCCGGCAATGTTGTACAGGTTGTGATCGAAATGCAGGATGCCGAACACCACCTGCCATGCCATCAGCAGTATCACCACCAGGTAGCCCACAAATTTGTTATTGCAAAGCACTTGCAGGGCCAGGGCCAGCAAGCCCATCAAGACAAAATAAGCCGAGTTTTGCAGGGCACCCTGCAGGTACAGCATGGGCTCGATGGCAGTGCCGCCCTTGATCAACTGGAAGCACATGGCCGCCAGCACGCCAGCGGCGATGAAGCCGGCAATCACACCCAGCAGAGCCAGACTCTTGGCCAACAGTGGCACCCAGTTCGGCACCGGCAAGGCGTCCACCACCTCGGCCAGCTTGAGCTGGCGCTCCTTGAAGATCAGCTCGCCCGCATAGAAGGTGACGATCAGCACCAGCATGAAGTTGAAGCTGCCGTTCATGGTTTCCAGCATCACGCGCGTCACCGGATAAACCTTGGTGCCATACATCTGGCCACTCATCGAGGCGCCGCCGATGAAGTTGGCTACACCCACTAGCAGCAGCACCAGAAAGGGCACGCTCCTGAACACGCCCATGGCGTCAAAACGCAGCAGGTGCCAACATTGCCGCCAGGGCGTGGCGGCGTTCATCTGAGGCTCCACCTGCAGGTAAGTGCCGGGCGCTGGCGGCGCCAGCGCGGCACTCGTCAAAGCCTTGGCGCGACCCCAGAGCCGTTTGCCTGTGTCCGGGCGCTGCGGCTTGAACAGCGCCATCGTCAGGCCGAGCAGCAGCACGGCCACGGCGCTCCACAGCAGGCGATTTACCAAAATGAAACCACTCACCGGTGGCAGGCCACTGTTGGCCTCGGCGGCGGAAAAATAGCGCGTCATGCGGCCAAAGGCGCGCAGACCAAACGGGTCCATCAGCACCGCCAGCCATTCGTTGCCGATGTCGCGGGCAAACACGCCCGCCACGCTCCACAGCACGAAGAAGACGATCACCCCCACATAGACCAGCAGCATGGAGCGCGTGGTGGCCGCCAGCAACATCAGGAACGCGCCAATCAGCAGCAGATTGGGAATCACAAAGACCGCAAAGCCCCACAAGTAGGGCGCGATGGAAAACGGGCCAACGCGGGCCGCGTCGACCCAGGGCATCACCGTGCCGAGCATGATCCCGATGGAAATCAGCACAAAAATGGACAAGCACGCCACCAATCCCGCGACAAAGCGGCCCATCAGATAGTCACGCTTTTTCATGGGCGTGGCGAAGATCATGTCGGACATGCCGAGTTCCGCGTCACGCAACACCGAGCCGGCGATGAACATGGTGACGATGAACATTGCTACCACGGTGAACACACCGAGAAACTGGGCAATCACCATCGGTGCGTTGCGGTAGACGTTTCCCACGGCGCCGCCCACTTGCACGGCGTCGCTGCTGGCCGCACCAAAAGCCATCAAACCAAAGATCAGACCGCTCAGCCACAGCAGCGGCTGGCGCAACTGGTAGCGCAGATCAAACCGGAAAAACTCGAACCACATGCTGTGCTCCTTACGCACCAGCGGGGTTGGGCTGGCGGCTGTGAATCTTCAGGAAGTACACGTCTTCCAGATCGGGTTCGACCTGCACAAAGCCATCGTCGGGTTGACTCTCAGAATGCACATTGATCTGCGGTTGCCCGGCCACCAGCCGCGCCGACAGCACGTTCAAGCGCTGCTGGTAGTCGGGCAGGGCGGCCTTGCTGATCCGCTTGCGCCAGACCTTGTTCTTGAGCATCTC
>CAYHDD010000279.1:0-4891 GCA_964355195.1 uncultured Rhodoferax sp.
CATCGGTTCACTTTCTTACTCTTGGGTCGCGCACTCCATTGCCTGTGCTACGTCGGCCAGCAGGTCATCAATGTCTTCCAGACCGATCGACAAACGTACCAGACCTTCACTGATGCCGTGCTCGGCGCGTTCTTCCGGCGTGTAGGTGGAGTGTGTCATGCTGGCCGGGTGCTGCGCAAGCGTTTCGGCATCGCCCAGGCTGACGGCACGCGCCACCAGTTGCAGCGCGTCCATGAAGCGCATGCCGGCCGTCATGCCGCCCTTGAGTTCAAAGGCGATCATGCCGCCAAACTGGCGCATCTGGCGTTTGGCCAGCGCGTGCTGCGGGAAGCCCGGCAGGCCGGGGAAATGCACCACCTGCGTGGCCGCGTGCGCCTGCAGGAACTCGGCCACGCGCTGGGCGCTCTGGCAGTGGCGGTCCATGCGAAGCGCCAAGGTTTTCAAGCCGCGCATGACCAGATGTGCGTCTTGCGCCGACATCACGGCGCCGGTCATGTCCTTGAGGCCATGCAGACGCACGCGCTGTGCCAGTTCAGCGTCGGCAAAGATGGCAGCACCGGCCATCAGGTCACCGTGACCACCGAGATACTTGGTCATCGAGTGCAGGCTGACATCGGCACCGAGCGCCAGCGGCTGTTGCAGGTAGGGCGTGCAATAGGTGTTGTCCACCACCACCCTGGCGCCGCCCCGGTGCGCGATAGCGGACACCGCCTCGATGTCAACCAGGCGCATATTCGGGTTGGCCGGGCTCTCGAAATAGACCACTTTGGTGTTCGGCCCCATCGCCTGCGCCAGTTGCGCCGGGTCGCTCATATCGACATGGCGAATACGCACACCAAAGCGCGCCAGACCGTGGGTCATGAAGGCAAAGGTGCAGCCGTACAGGGTCAGGTCGGCCAGCACTTCGTCGCCAGCGTCGAGCATGGACCACAGGCAGGACGTGATGGCGCCCATGCCGGAGCCAAAGACCACCGCCGCCGCCCCCAGTTCCAGGCTGCTCAGGCGCGCCTCCAGCAGGGCCAGCGTCGGGTTGGCGATACGGGTGTAGATGTAGCCCGGCTCCTCGCCGGTGAAGCAGCGCCCGCCATAGGCGGCGTCCGGGAAGGTGTAGGTGGCCGAAGTGTAGATCGGTGGCACCAGCGCGCCCTGATGCTGCGACGGCTGGTAGCCGAAATGAATGGCGCGTGTGCTGAAGCCCTGAGGCCGGTTTGTGTCGCTCATGATCGCATCTCCTCGAAAGTTGCGCTGACAGGATCGCCAACAAGGTCATTATTTTCCACAACGATGGCAAAAATTTAGCTTTCTTTGGGTCTCAAAGCACTATCTTGGGATGATCATTTCTATTTATTGAACTATCGAGGTAATATTTACCCATGAGTACTGAATCGTTCGACAACACGGATCGTCAACTGCTGGTGGCACTGCAACGCGATGCGCGTCAAACCATTGCCGACTTGGCGCAGTCGGTATCGCTGTCCGCCTCACCGTGCTGGCGCCGCGTGCGCCAGTTGGAGGAAAGCGGTGTCATCGAGGGCTACCACGCGCACCTGAGCCGCCACAAACTGGGCTATGGCGTAACCGGCTTTGTGCACCTGCAAATGGACCAGCACACGCCCGAGGTCATGGCTGCGTTCGAGCGCGAGGTGGTGGCCTTGCCCGAGGTGCTGTCATGCCACAACCTGTCAGGCCGTTACGACTACCTGATCGAAGCGATTGCACCCGATCTGGAAACCTTCTCGTTGCTGGTGCGCGCCAAAATCCGCAGCCTGCCCGGCGTGAAGGAAATCTCGACCAGCTTTTCACTGAAGGAAGTCAAGCACGCCGGGGCGTTGCCGGTGTGAGGTCAACCCGACCAACTGAGTCGCAATCCAGGCGAGACCGATATTCCAACAAGATACCTTGCATATTCAAACTTGAAGTTTGATAATGTGCGAATGAAACGCCATGCACTCCCCCTGGTGAATGAACTGCTTGGACTCTTCCCTTGTGTGGCGATTGTTGGCGTGCGGCAATGCGGCAAGACCACGCTGCTCAAGGAGTTGCTGCCCGCGTGGAAGATACTGGATCTGGAAAAGCTCGCCGACCTGGACGCCGTTCAGCGCGATCCTGACCTGTTCCTGCGGCTCAATCCCCGCCAAGTGGCCATTGACGAATGCCAGCTGCTGCCGGCAATGTTTGCAGCGCTGCGGGTTGCCATTGATAGCCAACGCAGCGAGCCTGGGCGATTTGTCATCACCGGGTCGAGTTCGCCCGAGCTGCTGTCTTCCATTTCTGAAAGTCTGGCCGGACGCGTCGCCATCATCGAAATGGGTCCGCTGTCGCTGGCTGAGGCTTATGAACTGCCGCCATCGCCAATTTATCAGTTGATAGAAGACCGCGCCCTCTTGGCTCAATTTTCAGAACTGGTGCCCCGCGTGAGTCTCGACCAGATCGGTGCCTACTGGATGCAGGGCGGCTACCCGGAGCCGTGGGTGAAAGGCGAGCCCCGTTTTCGCAAATTGTGGCAGCAGAACTATCTGCAAACCTACCTTGATCGCGACTTGCCACGCCTGTTCCCGGCGCTCAACCGGCAGAAGTTTCGCCTGTTTGTGCAGATGCTCGCCCAGTTGTCGGGCAACATCATCAATTATTCAGAGGTGGCGCGCTCACTGGGTGTGTCGCAACCGACTGCGCGCGACTACTTTCAAATCGCTCACGCTACCTTCTTATGGCGCCATCTTCCCCCGTATGAAAAGGACGCTACCAAAAGGGTGGTGAAGCACCCCAAGGGCTACTTGCGCGACAGTGGGCTGCTGCACTACTTGCTGCACCTGCGCGACCAGGACGATTTGATGGCGCACCCGCGCATGGGACAGTCCTGGGAGAGCACCGTGATCGAAACCCTGCTGCGTGGCCTGGCTGCGGCCGGGGTGGACGTGCGCGCTTACCACTACCGCACCGGAGCGGGTGCCGAAATCGACCTGGTGCTGGAAGGTGAATTCGGCTTGCTGCCGGTGGAGATCAAGCACAGCTCTCGCTCTGATGCGCGATCGCTGCGGGCGTTGCGTGATTTCGTGACCGAGCGCGACTGCCGCTATGGCATCGTGATCAACAACGACGAGACCGTGCGACAGCTTGATGACAAACTGATTGGCTTGCCCTTTGCCGTTCTGTAGTAGCCGGCATGGTCATCGCAAGATTTGACCTTGCCTGGCCTTCTCGCCACCGCCTCAGCCGCGCCCTGCCCGTCGGTGGCGTGCAGCGACAGCGGGGCCCAAGGCAAACTCAATCCACCCGGTACCAGTGCGGCCGCACAAAGTTCAGACCGCAGACATCACCCACGGACGGCCCCGGCGCGCGGCGGGTTTTTTGCACCCGCAGCTCGGTCTCGCCGACGCGCAGGCGGTAGTCGATGGTCTCGCCCAGGTAGGCTTTGCGCAGCACCTCGGCACGCACGCCGCCCTCACCCACAAAGTCGATCTCGGTCGGGCGTGCGGCCAGCAAGCCGACAGCGCTGGCCAGGATGTCGGGCGGCGGCGCGTGTTGCGCTGGCAAGGGGTAATGAACGCCGGCAATCTGCATGCCGTCCGTTGACAGTTTGGCTTGCAAAAAGCACGACAGGCCGATGAACTCGAAGACAAAGCGGTTGGTCGGTGCGCTGTAGACCTCCAGCGGAGTGCCGATCTGCTGCAGCACACCAGCGCGCATGATCAGGATGCGGTCCGACAGCGCCATCGCCTCCGACTGGTCGTGCGTGACGTACAGAATGGCAAAGCCGAAGCGGCGCTGCAAGTCCTTGATCTCGAAGCGCATCTCTTCGCGCAAGTGTGGGTCCAGGCTGGAGAGCGGCTCGTCGAGCAGCATCACATCGGGCCGGATCACCAGTGCCCGCGCCAGCGCGACGCGCTGCTTGCCGCCACCCGACAGGTCGTCCGGGCTGCCCTGGGCGAATTGCAGCAAATTCGTGTGCTTCAGCGCTTCCTCGGTGCGCGCCATGATCTCTGCCGCCGGCAGTTTGCGCACACGCAGGGGGAAGGCGACGTTCTCGAACACGCTCAGGTGCGGCCAGACGGCGAAGGCCTGGAACACCATGCCAAAATTGCGCCGCTCGGGCGGCAGGTAGTACTTGGTGTTCTTGGACGACAGCACCCTGTCACCAGCGCGGATCTCACCTTCGTCCAGATCCTCGAAACCGGCCACCATGCGCAAGGTCGTGGTCTTGCCACAACCCGACGGCCCGAGCATGGCGACGCACTCGCCCTTGGCAATCTGCAAGTCCAGGCGATCCACTGCCGTCACTTTGCCAAAGCGCTTGGTAACCTGATTGAGCTCGATGTAGGCCATGGCGTTACGCTTGCGAAGTGCTCTTGCCCACGACCAGGCGCTTGATCAGGACTTCACCCAGCACGATGATGATCAGCGCAATAGCCGCCAGCGCTGCCGAGTAGACCGTCTCGCCGTCTTCGTTGAGCGTGTAGATGGCCACGCCGATGGTGCGCGTGGTCGGGCCGTAAAGCAGCACCGAGACCGTCAGCTCGCGCAGCGCGGGCAAGAAGATCAGGAAGAAGGCCGCCACCATGCCGGGACGCACGAGCGGAATCACGATATCTTTAAGGGCCTGCGCCATGGTGGCGCCGGACGCCCGAGCGGCCTCGACCAGCGAGTCATGCACCTGTTCCAGCGCGGCCGAATTCGCCTTCAGCGAAAACGCCATGTAACGCGCAATGTAGGCCAGCAAGATGATCCACACCGTGTTGTACAGGTTGACGCCGAACTTGCCGCTCCAGGCCAGGATGACGCCCAGCGCTATCACCGAACCCGGAACCGAAAACGGCAGCATGCCCAGGAACTCCAGCAGGCCCTTGCCGCGCACCTTCATCTTGACGATCACGTAGGAGATGATGACGCCGGC
>CAYHDD010000280.1:0-4891 GCA_964355195.1 uncultured Rhodoferax sp.
TGGTCGGGTTGCTGATGCGCGAGTAAACGTGGCCCGCGCGCTCCAGATTGAACAGCGCTGCCGCGTGGTCGCTCGACTCGAACACGAACGAAGTGGTCAGATGAATCGGCACCGCGCGGGCACCCGTCGCCGGGTCGGGTGCGGCGCCAGCGTGCAGCGCCAGAGTGTCAAAGCCAGGGTCAGAGTAGCCGGGCATGGGATTCCTTTGCTTTTCAAGACAGGGGACCATTATCCAATTCTGCCAACGTGTGGGACTGGAACGGTGGTTCTTGGCCATCATGAGCCAGCGGGCACCTCAAATTGCTGGCAGTTGGCCGGCTGGACTGCGTTGGGATTGACGTTGAATCGGGATGCTCTGAAGCAGCCTACCAGCCCCATGTTGGGCTGGTAGGATTAGGGGGGCAGCGGGGCCGCCGTACACAATATTGTTGATCTTGAAAGTTATTGCATATTTTCTGAGTGCATTAGTCCTTGTGGGATGTGGTGGTGGCGATGAAACTCCAGCGGCCGTCATCACGGCAAGCCTACCGCGCCCTGCTGCAAAAGCGGCCACAGTCTCCGGTGGCGGTGCTGTCGCTGTTCACATGTACCAAGCCCTCTATGGGATGGCACCAACGAACGCAACATTCAACGACTATGCTGCGCAAGCCGCAGCAGACCCATCAGCGTTTGCGCGAAACCTGACAAGCAACTTTTCGAGTACCAGCAGTGCAGCTTTGGCCAAGCTGGTACTCGACAACCTCGGTGTAACTGCCACTTCGGTAACTGCTGTGAACACGCAGGGCCTGAGCGAATACACGATCCTATTGGACGTTTTGGGGCAAATGTTTACGTTCTATGGTCTTGATGCTCGTGGTCAGATCCTTCTGAATGCAAGCAATTTGCTCGCTGGGCTTGAAAGCGATGCGACCTATGGCGTTGCTGCCGTTTCCTACAACAACCAAGCAACAGTGAACATGGCTTACAGCTCCAGTTCAGTCAATACCACTGCAGCCGCAATTTCGACTGCAACGGCCAACGCAGGTGCAGGGCAATACGCAACAGTGGGAGCTCTTGTTACTCTTGATGGAAGCGCCAGCAAAGCCGATGTAGGTAGAACGTTGAACTACGCGTGGACGCTTACTTCCAAACCTGCTGGAAGTTCCGCAGTTCTATCCTCAGCGACGGCCGACAAACCAACATTTACTGCCGACACGGCAGGTACCTACCTTGCGTCACTGACGGTCAATGACGGCCGACTCAGCAGCAGCACGGCGACGGTGAGTATCACAGCGGCCATCTTGAACCTGCCGACACATGCCATCAGCGCAAGTCAACTGGCCGTTATCGTGGCCGCCGGTGATCCGGTTTCGGAGGCTATTGCCAGCTATTACCAGAGCGCACGCGGCGTACCAGCCGCCAACATCATCCGCGTCCCGGTGAGCACCGGTGCCGACACTATTTCGGATACCGATTTTGCCAACCTGAAAGCGCAGATCGACGCTGCGCTGCCGAACACTGTCCAGGCCACCTTGCTGACCTGGAGCGCGCCGTCGAGGGTGGTGGGTGCTTGTTCGATGGGTATCACCAGCGCTATGGCTCTGGGTTACGACGCCAAGTACTGCAACACGACGTGCAGTGCCACCGCCGCTTCAGCGTACTTTGATTCCGAGTCGGCCCAGCCCTGGCAAGACCACGGCATGCGCCCGTCGATGATGCTCGGCACGGCTACGCTGGCCGCCGCCAAGACCCTGATCGACCGCGGTGTGCGGGCCGACGCCACCCTGCCCGGGGGTGACGGCTACTTGATGCGCACCAGCGATGTGAATCGCAGTGTCCGCTACACCGACTACCTTGGCTTACCCAGCTCGTGGAGCGGCAACTCGGGCTTGCAAATCAACTACATTGACAATTCTGCCGGGGCCGCCAGCGACGGCATCAGTGGCAAGAGCAACGTGCTGTTCTATTTCACCGGGCTGGCCGGTGTGCCACCGAGTCTGACCAGCAACAGCTTTCGACCCGGCGCTATCGCCGACAGTCTGACCTCGTTTGGCGGCTATTTGCCCAGTGGCAACGGTCAGATGCCCATCACCACCTGGCTCGATGCGGGTGCCACAGCCAGCTACGGCACAGTGGAAGAGCCCTGCAATTACACGCAAAAGTTTTCGAAGGCTTCGGTACTGATGGACCAGTATTACCGTGGAGCGACGTTGATCGAGGCCTACTGGAAGTCGGTTCAGTGGCCGGGACAGGGGCTCTTTGTTGGCGAGCCGCTGGCGCAGCCGTTCAGGGACAGCCCGGGCTTCTCCGTTGACGCTGGGCAATACGTGATCAGCACGCGTGCCTTGCGTGCCAACAGCACTTATTCATTGCAGTACCAGAGCTCAAGTTCTGGCAGTTGGGTCACGCTGGGCAGTTTCCGGTTGACGCGCGCCCAACCGCAAAGCTGGCGTGTGTCGCTGCCAACCGGAAATGCCACGCCCTTGCGCTGGCTCGGGCCGTGCCCGGCCAACACCCGGCTGCAGTGCACCTTGAGCACCTCTGGCTGAAGCTTCACGATCGGGGCAAAGTTTCCTTTGTGCTCGGCGTGGAACCCAGCCTTGAGCTCGCAATCGCAAGATCGACCTGCAAGATGAAGTCGACCTTATTGAGTCGATACTAACCCTGGCCGGCTCACCCTGTGCCCTCGTAGGGTACTCCTACGGCGCGGCCGTTGCATTGATCGCAGCCCCGTCTGGGATAATCCACCCCCATGAGCGGTAACACCTTTGGAAACTTATTCGCGGTCACCAACTTTGGTGAATCCCACGGCCCGGCCATTGGCTGTGTGATTGACGGCTGCCCCCCGGGTCTGGCGCTCTGCGAGGCCGACATCCAGGGCGATCTGGACCGGCGGCGCCCCGGCACTTCAAAATTTGTGACGCAGCGCAACGAACCCGACACGGTGGAAATTTTGAGTGGTGTATACGAGGGCAAAACCACCGGCACGCCGATCTGCCTGCTGATCAAGAACACCGACCAGCGCAGCAAAGACTACGCCAATATTGTGCAGACCTTCAGGCCCGGTCACGCCGACTACAGCTACTTCCAGAAGTACGGCATTCGCGACCCGCGTGGCGGTGGCCGCTCCAGTGCGCGCCTGACCGCGCCAATGGTCGCGGCCGGTGCTGTCGCCAAGAAATGGCTGTTTGAGAAGTACGGCACCGTGTTTCGCGGCTGCATGACGCAGATGGGTGAGCTGCCCATCGCTTTCGAGTCCTGGGAGCATGTGCCGAGTAACCCGTTTTTCGCCCCGGTGGCCGATGTCTTGGCTCTGGAAGATTATCTGGAAGCGTTGCGCAAGGCTGGCGACTCCTGCGGTGCGCGCATCCGCGTCTGTGCATCGAGCGTGCCGGTCGGCTTGGGCGAGCCGCTGTTCGACAAGCTGGACGCCGATATTGGCTACGCCATGATGGGCATCAACGCCGTCAAGGGCGTCGAGATTGGCGCCGGCTTCGCCAGTGTGGTGCAGCGCGGCAGCAGCCACGGCGACGCACTCTCGCCGCAGGGCTTTCGCTCCAACAACGCCGGTGGCGTTTTGGGCGGAATCAGCAGCGGGCAGGACATCGAAGTCTCCATCGTGGTGAAGCCCACCAGTTCGATTCTGATGCCGCGAGAGTCGATTGATATCACGGGTCAGTCCGTCCAAGTCAGCACCAAAGGCCGGCACGACCCCTGCGTTGGCATCCGGGCCACACCGATTGCCGAGGCCATGCTGGCGCTGGTGGTGATGGAGCACGCGCTCAACCACCGGGCCCAGTGCGGCGACGTCGTCGTCAGTCTGACGCCGATCAAGGCCGCGGCCTGATTTGTCAAGCCTGGCCACACAGCGCCGCCATCTGATAGCGTTCTCGGCGCTGTCGGCGAGTTACTACGCACACATCGGTTTTTTCAACCCCTACCTGCCACTGTGGCTCAAGGACATGGGGCTGGGTGTCTTCGACATCAGTCTGCTCCTGGCCGTGCAGGCCGCCACGCGCCTGTTTGCGCCCTACGCCTGGGGTGCCTTAAGCGACCACACCGGCGAGCGTGTCAAGCTGCTGCGCCTGGGCGCCAGTGTGGCCTTGCTGTCGTCCATCGGCCTGTTCTTTGACTTGGGCTCCTGGTGGCTGGCCGCAGTGCTCGTGCTGATGTTCACGCATACCAGTTTCATGATGGCCATGAGCGAGGCCGCCATGGCGCATCTGGTCAGCGCCGGCGGCACCTTCAATGCGCGCCGCTATGGTCGCGTGCGACTGTGGGGCTCGCTCGGGTTTCTGGTCACGGTGTTTGCTGCCGGTGCCTGGTTCGAGAAGTTTGGCATGGCGCATTTCCCGGCCTGGACCGTGCTCACCCTGGCTGCCGTGGTTATCAGCGCCTGGCGCCTGCCCGACCTGAAAGAGGCCGCCCATCCGCATGAACTCCGTCCGGCCGTGTGGCCGGTGCTACGCACACGGCCCGTGCGGTGGATGTTTGCTTCGATGTTTTTCCACGTGCTGGCGCACATCGGCATTTACGTCTTCTTCTCGCTTTACTTGGACCACCTGGGCTACAGCAAGACCATGATCGGCTTGCTGTGGGCGGCATCGGTGGTCGCCGAGATTGCCTGGTTCTTCAGCCAGAGCCGCTGGCTGCCGATGCTCAGCTTGAGCGGCTGGCTGCTGCTGTGCGGCGCCGCCACCGTGCTGCGCATGGGCCTGACCGCCACCAGCGCACTGGTGCTGCCTCTGCTGGTGTTGGCGCAACTGCTGCACGCCATCAGCTTTGCCGCGCATCACTCGGTCTGCATCGCCCTGCTGTCTCAGCACTTCCCCGGTCGCCTGCGTGGTAGAGGTCAGGCCCTGTACACCGTGATCGGATATGGCTTCCCCGGTGTGCTGGGCAGCCTCGGTGG
>CAYHDD010000281.1:0-4882 GCA_964355195.1 uncultured Rhodoferax sp.
TTGTGGTGGCCTCCACTGCCACGCGCTGGTTTAACCACGAAGGCGACATCCTGCGTTATGTGTTTTTTCACTCGATCGCGCTGGCCTGCCTCGTCGGTCTGTACGTCACGATGCAAGCCTATGTCTGGCCTTTCACCTTGATGGTCACTGGCAAATAAATCACAGGCAAGAAACGTGCACAAACGTATTCTGGTCGCTATCGACAACAGCACTACGGCACCGAAGGCTCTGGGCGAGTCGATCGCCCAGGCCCACGATGAAATGCCCTTCCATGCGATTCAACGCGTGTCGTAGTTCTTCGGAATAGGGGCCGTAAGTGTGTTTTTCAAAGTGCAGTTTCAAGTCCTGACCGGCAACCTGCAAGAAATACCCCAGCTTTTGCACCTCGATTTTCGAGAGCCCATAGTTCAAGTCGCGGTAGGTATCAATCGCTTTAAGAATGGCAGCACGGCCAGCGGTCATTTTGGGGCGAGCAGTCCGCACCTCCATTGCTTTGGCATTTGGCGCCGTTCCGGGTTCGAAAAGCCGAACGTCGACTTCAGGCAGGCTGCCAAAGGCTGCGACGATCAGCGGCTTTGTAGCGGTTGAAGTTCTCCGGCCACTTGTTTTTGAACTGCAGCGCAATGCCTTTGCCCATCACACCGACGCAGTTGACCGTGTTGATGATCGCGTCAACATCATCCTGCTTCAAGAGATCACCGTGCGTAAGTTGGATAGACATGATTGCTGGCCCAAGAATACCAGTCGGGTTGCGCCATAACTGGCAACGGTACTCCTGCCGCCGCCAAAATTGCCTTCACTACCGCCGCCTTTGCGTGGCTAACCACGCCAATCCGGGTGAGCTGCGCCATTACAGGGTGGAATGCTCGTCGGCAAACGAACCGACTGCGCCGTGCACAGCGTTTCAGTCGGCAGCGCAACAATCGGCCTGCTGCTGGCGGCTCAAGCGGGTTTGCTGCTGGGCCACGTACGCGGCCAGCAACTCTTCCACGGTGGCGGGCATTTCTCCCACCCGCGGTGAGACTATTGCGTCACTCATGGATTGAACTGCTTCGGCCATAGCCGGGCGACGTGCTGGACACGGATGATCTGCACAGTGTCATCTTTCACGCGGTAGGGCACCACGTAGTTCTCATGCACTACCAGTTCACGGGTGCCGGGCACCCGGCCGGGGCGACCCATCGCGGGAAACGTCACCAGCAGCTCTATCTTTTCCTTGATTTCCCCGACGAATGAGCTGGCGCGGGTGGGATTGTCTTGCGCAATATAGGCACCGATCTGGTCCAGATTTTCGAGCGCCTTGCGCGTCCAGCGAATCTCCACGCTCATTGCCCGTATTTGGCGAACACGGTGCGCACTTCTTCGGCCGTCGCGAACTCACCCCGATCAGCCTCTTGCAGGCCGGCCTGGATGTCCGCAATCTGCCATTGCTCCTGGCTGACGTAACTTTTTAAGGCTTCCACAGTCAGGAAACTTTTGCTGCGGCCGGTGGCCTGCACCAGCTGCTCCAGCTGGCCATGCAGCTCGACTGGAAGACGAACATTGAGGATTTTTTCGGCGGTGGACATGGCAACATTCTCCGGCATCATGGCATTGCAGTGTACGTCATACAAACGTTGCAGGCACTCAACTTATCGGAACTTCTCGCAATAAGGCGTCTTGAAGGATAGCGTTCGTTAAATCTAAATTGGCCGCTAACGCCGGGCTGACGTGCGTAAGCAGCTACAAAACTAGTAGCAATGGTCATTTTGAAGGCTCGCGCTGCGAACCCGTACCAGCGCGAAGCTGCGCCGGGTAGGTGTCGGCAACCTGGGCGGCCAAGCGCAGTGCATCGAGTTCGGCCAGCACCGCCGCCCGCATAGCCTCGCGCTCGCACGCCGGGCTGTTACCGGGCGAGAGCTGGAACAAATGCTCGTGATACGCGCTGCGCGTGTCCATGGTTGCCACGGCGTAGTCAAGCCAGGTTTCATAGCCAGAGGGCGGCGGGCAGGTTCGCAGAGTTGGCAAAGTCATATCAATACCTCGATTGAATCCGTCAGGCGGGGGCGAGCGCCGCTTCCAGAACTGCCTCCAGTAGGCGGCGGCGGTCAGTCTGAATGATAGTGAGCTGGGCTTCAAACTGGTCGCACAGGGCCATGAGTTCATCAACCTTGGCGACAATGCGGTGTTGTTCGGCGAGGGGTGGAAGCGGTACGACTAAATCGGTGACATCAGTAAGACGAAAGCTGTTCTTGAGTCCACGCTGTGGTCCATTGAACTGATCTTGCGCAAAAGATGATCGAAACAGTTCTGGCAAAAAACGACTTGCCAGTTCGTGTGATGGACGGACCATGCAAATGTGTTGATTGATGTAGGCTTCGCCAAAATCTGGCGGAATCAAACCGAGTAACCCGACCTCACCAGTTATCGATATCAGAATATCGCCGCCTTGAAGGCTCGTACGTTTACCCTCTCCATCGCTTGGGGGTGTTACTCTCTGAACGTTAGACATCCGCAACCGATAGGAATCACGCGAGAGGTTCCCCATGCGTACAAAGATCGGGCCATCTTCCGAGTAGAACTTCGCCCAGTCACGCGATCCGCTGGTGACCAAATGGGCGAGGGAACCTAGACGAACCCAGGCCCAGCCACGTGGCAAAGTTAGGCGCATTTCGACATCCATGATTGGCGGCAGTTTCTTTTCAGACCGAAGCAGCCGATCTTGCGCTGGCTTGAGCTTTTCAGCATGAATCCGCCTCAACAACTCCGTAGCCGCTCATCCCCCGCATCCTGCGCCACCAGCTTGCCACGAGCAATGATGCGTCCCGCCGTGAATGGAACTTGGGGGCGTATGGCGGCTTCAGCCCAGCCGACCTGATAGAGCGCAGGCGTGATGAACTTGGCGCTGGTGTCATCTTCACTGAGATTCTTCTTGGGTGTCATGGCTCTCCCGGTTGGCCGATTCTAGGGCAGCCATGCACCGCTAACGCGCCAAGACGTGCGCTAGCGCCACCCCGGTGTGGGTACCCAGTTTCACCACGTCCTCCGGCGTACACGCTGCCACCACGCGGCCACCGGCATTGCCGCCATCGGGGCCGAGGTCAATGACCCAGTCAGCTTCGGCGATGACATCGAGGTCATGCTCGATGACCACCACGCTGTGCCCGGCGTCGACCAAACGGTGCAGCACTTTGGCCAGCTTCTCGACATCGGCCATGTGCAGGCCGACGGTCGGTTCATCGAGCACGTACAGGGTGTGTGGCGCCTTCGTGCCATGGCGGGTGAGCCGCCGCGCCGGGCCGCTCCCAAGCAAGGCTGAGCCCTCCTCGGGGGGGCCGCCGACATTCGTGGCGGCCGGGGGCCACATTCCGTCACGTACCTTGCTCAACTCAGTCACCAGCTTGATGCGCTGCGCCTCGCCTCCACTGAGCGTGGGCGAGGGCTGGCCCAGCGTCAGATAGCCCAGGCCGACGTCTTTCAACAGTTGCACCGGATGGCTGATGTTGGGCATGGCGGCAAAGAATTCGACCGCCTCATCCACCTCCATTTGCAACACATCGCCAATGTTCTTGCCACGCCAGGTGACAGCCAAGGTCTCGGGGTTGAAGCGTGCGCCCCGACAGCTCTCGCACAGCACTTTGACGTCGGGCAAAAAACTCATCGCAATGGTGCGTATGCCCTGCCCTTCGCAACTGGCACAGCGGCCCTCGCCGGTGTTGAAACTGAAGCGGCTGGCGCTGTAGCCGCGTGCCTTGGCCTCGAGCGTGTCGGCGAACAGTTTACGGATGATGTCCCAGAAACCGATGTACGTCGCCGGGCACGAACGCGGCGTTTTTCCGATGGGCGTCTGGTCAACTTCCAGCACGCGATCCACGGTCTCAAAGCCGCTCACGGACGCACAGCCGGTCCACTCGATTTGCTCGCCAGCGTCGAGCGCATCGCGCCCGGCTTTGGTGCTGCGTTTTTGCACCGCCGTCTGCACATTGGCAAGCAACACGTCGCGCGCGAGCGTGGACTTGCCGGAACCGGAGACGCCCGTGACGGCGACGAGGCGGCTCAGGGGAATATCGACCGTGACGTTTTGCAGGTTGTGCATTGTGGCGTTGCTGACGGTCAGCCAGCACTGCACTTCTTGACCCGCACGGCGTGCCTGTAGCGGATGCTTCATGGCCAGCCGCAGGTAGCGCCCAGTCTGCGAATCGGAGGCATTCATCAGGTCGACCGCCGTTCCCTCGGCGACCAGGCGGCCACCGCGCTTGCCGGCGCTGGGGCCGATGTCGATCAGATGCTCGGCGTGGCGAATCGTTTCTTCGTCGTGCTCCACCACCACCAGTGTGTTGCCCTTCTCGCTCAGGCTGCGCAGCGCTGACAGCAGGATCTGGTTGTCCCGCGCATGCAGGCCGATGGTCGGCTCATCGAGCACATAGCAGACACCCTGCAAATTGCTGCCCAACTGCGCCGCCAGCCGAATACGTTGCGCCTCGCCACCACTGAGCGTCGGCGCACCCCGGTCCAGCGTCAGGTAGCCCAGTCCGACTTGCTCAAGAAACTCCAATCGACCCTTGATTTCAGGAATCAGGTCGCGCGCAATCTCGACTTCACGCTGGCTCAGACCGCCCTGAACTTGCAACCTAGCAACCCACTGCTGAAGGTCGCTGACACTGAGTCGGGCCAGGTCAGCAATGCCGAACCCAGAGAACTTGACGGCGCGCGCGGTGGCGTTGAGGCGCGTACCGTGACAGCTCGGACAGGCGGCGTCAGCCAAGTCTGCCACCTCCGGTTCGGCAAAGGTTTGTTCGCGGCCTGACGCGTCGTCGTCGCGCACCGAGTCGTCAAACACCTTGCGCTGTTCCTTGCTCAGCTTGACGCCGGTGCCCACGCAGTCCGGGCACCAGCCGTGCTT
>CAYHDD010000282.1:0-4873 GCA_964355195.1 uncultured Rhodoferax sp.
CCAGACCACCACCGCACCTGAGGGCAGATCAAACAGAGCCGACAAGGACAGGCCGAGCGCGTAACCGAATGCACCGATGCCATAGGCCACGATCTGGCGGCGCTTGCCGCTCAGTTGGCGCGTACCCAGCGCCGGAATGATCAGACTGGAGAAGACCAGGTAAACGCCCACCAGTTGGACCGAGGCGGTGACCGCCAGCGCAAAGACGGCGTAAAAGCCGAAGCGCCCGAGGCGCGCCACCCAACCCCTGGCCAGCGCCAACGACAGCACGGCGGTGACGGCGGCCAGCCACAGCAATTGCGTCGTGTTGACCCACAGAATCTGCCCGACCAACAGCTCTTTCAATTGTTCACCGCCATGCGGATTGCCGGCCAGCAACAGTACACCGGCACAAGCCGCCAGGATGAACATGACGCCAATCAGCGCCTCTTGCTGTTCGGCGGCGCGACGCTCGGTCCAGGTCAGCAGCAAAGCCCCCAGCAGGGCCGCCGTAACCGCCGCCAACTGCACCGCCACCCCTCCGGCAGGCAGACCCAGCGCGTCGGCAGCAATCACGCCCAGACCGGCAATCTGGGCAATTGCCAGATCAATGAAGACAATGCCGCGTGCCAGGACCTGCATGCCCAGCGGAACATGGGTCGCCAGCACCAGCAGGCCGGCTACTAGCGCCGGGCCCAGAATGCCCCAGTCGAGTGCGCTCCAGCTCATCGCTTGGCTCCGGCCAGCAAACGCGCGAGCGTGTCGTCGAACAGGCTGAACAGGTCTTTGGCCTCGTCGGTGCCACCAACCGTGAAGGCCAGCTTGACGGCGGGCAGGCCGCTGTTCTTGCTCAACCACTCGGCCGGTTTGGAACTTTGGTAGGCGGCATACAGGCTCATGCGAACCGGTGCATTCTTGAGTGAAGTAAGCACTTCCTGAAGGTGCGATGCGCTTGGCTCCACGCCTGGCTTGGGCTCCAGCACCGCCACTTCCTTCAGTCCGAGCCAGTCGTACAGGTAGGTGAAGCCCTTGTGCTGGGAGACTACCGAGACGCCCCTGAGCGGCGCAGCGGCGTTGTTCCAGCGTGCTATGGCCTGTTGCCAGCGCTGCGAAAAATCAGCCAGCTGCTGCGCGTAATGCGCCGAATTGGGGGCGTCAATTTGCGCCAGACGCGCTGCCAGGGCTTTGGCCACCAACCCAATGTTGCGCGGATCGGTCTGGATGTGCGGGTTACCAGCCGCGTGGACGTCCCCCTGAGAACGATCGAGCTGGGTCGGCACGTCGAGCTTGCGCACAAAGTCGGCGGCCGCAAAGTTACCGCTTTGGCCGCTCTGAACCTTGGCGTTACCCGACTGCTGGAGCAAAATCGGCAGCCAGCCCACTTCGAGTTCGGCACCGGTGCAGACGATCAGATCGGCGTTGCGGGCTCGCGCAATCAGGCTCGGCTTGGCCTGGATTTGATGCGGGTCTTGCAGGGCGCTGGTGGCCACTGACACCTCGACCAGTTTGCCGCCGAGCTCCTGCGCCAGCGCGCCCCACTCTGGCTCGCAGGCCAGCACGCGCAAGGCCGCGTGTGCCGGAACGCTGAGCAACACAAGCGGTGCGCTCAACACGGCAATAAGAAATTTTGGATGGTGCATGACGTGATCCTCAATGGGTGGGGTCGATCAATAGCTGTGCGCGCCGTGCGCACCCAGGCTCATCTGGTACTGAAGCTGCAACTGCCGGTCGGTTTGCCCTTGGCCCGACTTGTCCAGCGCCCATTGCAGGCGAACGCGCGAGAACTCGCTTGGGCTGAAGTCAAACATCAAGCTGTTCTTGCTCGGCTGGTAGGCGTTGCTCGGGTAGTAAGCGGCGTTGCTGGCGTAGTCCGGCGTGCCGGGATTCAGGCGCTCCGTGCGCAGACCGACGCGCCAGCCGGGCATGAACTGGTAGATGCCCTGTAGGTACCAGCCCGACTGCACGGCGCGGTAAGTGTCGGTCTGGTTGAGGTTGGCGGGGTCAAAGCTCAGGCTGCCCTCGCGCGTGCTGTGCAGGTATTCACCCTGTAGCTTGAAGCTGGTCTGCGTCGCATTGCCGTTAGGTGCCCACTTCCAGACGCCGTCCAGCAGCCAGACTTGGCTGCGCCCAGTAAAGGCGCTGCTAAGCAGGCTGCCGTTGGCATCACTCAGGCTCAGGGCCTGGTCATCGGCTTTGGTACTTAGCCACGAAAGGCCGGCGCGCCAGCTGTGGCTCGCGCCGACATCGCCACCGGTGTGCAGCGCCAGGGTCGCCATGCCGAGGCCATTGCGCGCGTTGTCGCCGCCCGGAAAACTGCGACCACGACCCAGCTCCAGGCCCAGTTCCAGGTACTGGTCGGTCGGGGCCAACCACTTGATTTGCAGACCATCGTCGCTGAGCTGCGTTCCCAGCAAGGCCTGGTAAGCCAGAGGGTTGTCAACGAAATCCCAGGTGTGGGCGTGCTGCGAATTGAGATAGCCGACGCCGGACAAGAAGCGCCCGGTCTTCAGGGTCAAGCCGTTTCCGAGCGCAGTGCTTTGAACATAGGCCTCTTCAACCGACACCGAGTTGTCCGGGCTCAAAGCCAGGCTGGCCGCGCCGCGCCACCATGGGTCGATACTGGCGGAGAGCCCCAGCTCGGACTCGCCCAGACCGAAGCCTCTGGCGCCGGGTCCGACCTCAGCACCAGCAGGCAACTGAAAGCCGCTCAAGCGGTAGTTGGCCGGATCCTGCGAAGTGCGTGTGGTGCCGCCCGACAGGATCAGGGCGATGGCCGGATTGAAGGCGTTACTACGACCGGTAGCGAATGGTGCAGACGCGGCTATCACAGGGCTTGCCACGCCCGAGGTGGCCTCAGCGGCTCTGGCTACAGGCGCCGCACCGGCTGCGGGCCCCGCACCGGCTTGCAAGCGCTGCTCCAATGCCTGCAAGCGCGCCTCATAGGCGGCGCGCATGGCCTTCATTTCCTGGCGCAGCGCCTGTATTTCAGCAGCGGCGCTCGACGCGCCCTGCGCCATGACGCCCATCGGCGCCGACAAGGCAAGCAGCAAGCTTGCCGAAAACAATCTAGACATGAGTTCTTCCCTCTCAGTGACATTGACGAAGGTCCGAGCGGTATCAGGCACTCGGACGCTAAAGCGAAATGATCAGCAGAGGAAGACTGGCGGCGCGCGACTGAGGTAGGCCGACGTGGCAAGACGCCATTGAACGATTGGGGCTGTGGGAAGGACCGCTTCACGCAAGGCCTGGGTGGCGGCTACCGCGGGTGCTGGAGCCAGCGGCGCGCCACTGACCAAGGCCGCAACGCCAAGGCACAGATCGCACTGCGCGTGGTGAATCGCCTGCCGGTTGTCGTTCTCCGGCACCGGCTTCGAATTCACATGCGACAGTACATGCCAACTGGCAGCGACTTGAGCCACTGGCAACAGCAGAACAAGCCACAGCAGCCACACCAGGTGGCGGCGTGCAAGGAGCATGGATTGCAGGGTCAGCATAAGGCGCGATGGTAATCGAAAGCTTCAGAGCTCGTCCACTCCCCACAGCGCAATCCTGGCCACCAGATCGATCACGCTTTGGTCGCTCAGCGCTCTCGCGTCGGGCGCCTGAAGTTGTGAGCGGATCAGGCGCTCCAAGGTGTCGATCTGCGGCGTGATGGCACCAAAAAAGCGCGCTTCCCCGCCGCTGGCCAACAGCACAGTCGGAAAATTGTCGACATCCAGCGGGTGCAACAGATCGGCCTCGTCCTCGACGTCGATCCACAGAAACCGGAACTCGGGAAACTTGGCCTGCAAGGCGACAAAACGGGCGCGGTATTCGCCACAGACACCACACCACTGGGCGCACAGACAGGCCACCAACGCAGAGGGCGACGCGACAGGGGCTTGAAGCTTCATCAAACAATGATGACAGAAGTTTTGACGCACTGCCAGATGGCGCTACAAGCTGCTGACAAACGCGCCAATGTCGGGTCGCAAGCGCTCGGGCTTGCCCTTGGACACCGTGCCGACGTTGATGCAGCAGACCGCCAGTTCGTCTTCATGCAGGTCGAACAAGGCGCGCAGGCGCTGCGATGTCAGCGCCTGGCCGCTGGTAATGCCCGAGCCGAAACCCAGGGCATGCGCCACCAGCATCTGGTTCTGAATCGCGCAACCGAGTGAGACCAGACGCTCGGCGTCGCTCACCGCCAACTCGCCAGCCTCGGCGCGCTGGGCATCTTTCTCCGGCGTGCTGCCCACCAAACGGGCAACCGCCAGCATCAGAAACGGCGAGCGGTGGGCTTTCTCGCGTGCAGTGTCGATTTGCGCCACTGTAGCGGCGGGGTCGCGGTCTTGCAGCGCCAGCGCGAATACCTCGGCCAGCCGTTCGCGTTTGTCAACCGGCACGACCACAAAGCGCCAGGGAGTCAACTGCCCATGGTCGGGAGCAGCGGCTGCCGCGCGCAGGATGTCCTGCAATTGCTCGTCAGACGGCCCGGGCGCCACCAAGCGCCGTGGAGCAACGTGCTGGCGCGTGTGAATCAAGGCGTTGGCGTAGTCGATGCCGATGCTGATGCTGAACTCCATCCCTATCTCCTGAACCATGAATGCGGTCTTGTTGGACCTCTTCAGCATACCGCAGCTTTCGCACGTCACTTCCAGCCAGGGTAGCACGGGCGTTTGACCGCTCAGCGAGCGATGGCACGCAGCAGCACGAAGTCAGCGATGACTCCCGTGTCCGACAAATCAAGCTGGGTCAACCCAGGAGTGACACTTTGTTGCGCCGCGGTCGCGGGTGGCGTATCACTCGCAATGGCCACGATACCCGGCCAATCGGGCCACAGGGTTTGGCGACCGGCCGAGGCGCGCCAAACTTCGAGTTTTGGGAAGTCTCCGCCCTTGAAACCTTCGATCAGCAC
>CAYHDD010000283.1:0-4855 GCA_964355195.1 uncultured Rhodoferax sp.
CGGCCCGGCGCGCCTCGCGCCTGCTGCCGATCGAGTGTTTGCGGCAGGATTGAGGTCAAATCGGTTTATCGCAACATATATAACGTAACACGTTATATACTGTGGCCTGTGATCCAGTCATTCAAATGCCCGTTGACTCAATCCTTATTCGAAGGCAAGTCGGTGCCGCGTTTTGCCAATTTCAGAACAGTGGCCGAGCGCAAACTGGCGATGTTGCACCGGGCGACGCGATTGGATGACTTGCGTATTCCGCCGAACAATCGACTTGAAGCGCTGAAAGGCAAGCGTGCCGGACAATACAGCATCCGCGTCAACGACCAATGGCGCGTCTGCTTCGTTTGGGTGGGCGATGGTGTTGCGGAACTTGAAATTGTTGACTACCATTGATTGGAGAACCTGATGGCTAACATCGTGAATGGCATGCGCCCAATCCATCCGGGTGAAATTCTTCGTGAAGAATTTTTGACTCCCTTCGGCTTGAATCCTCATGCCCTGGCAATGGCCTTGCACGTACCCGCGCCGCGGATCAACGACATCGTGCGCGAGCGCCGCGCTATAACGGCGGACACGGCTTTGCGGCTCGCCGCGTTCTTCGGCAACAGTGCTGAGTTTTGGCTGGGTTTGCAGGCCGATTTTGATATGGCAAAGGCACGCGATTCAGTGCGCGACGCCCTGGCGCGCATCCATCGTTTTGAGCCGACACTGGCGTGAGTTTTCATCCGATATCATTGGCGATCGTAAGACGGAACAAAAAACCAGGAGCAAGGGAGTTAGTGCCCATGAGCCATCCGATCAATTTGCTGCGGGCGGCGAGGCTACCAGACCATACCCAAAGTCAAGAACGCGCGCAACGATACGCGCCTGATCAGCGAAGTGCTCACCAAGGCCGGTTTTGAGGTCAGCACGGCCAGCGACCTCGGGCGCGAGCGCCTGTGGAGTACCCTCGACACCTTCAAGGGCCGCATCGGCAAGGGCGACGAAGTCCTGTTCTACTTTGCCGGGCACGGCGTGCAGATCGGCTCCACGCAGTTGCTGCTGCCCACCGACATCAAGGCAGAAACAGAAGCGTCAACGTCAAAAGTTTTTTGATGGGCCGCACCGAAGTTACGCAAGGCCAGTGGAAAGCCGTGTTGGGCAGCAACCCGAGCCACTTCAATAGCTGTGGCGACGATTGTCCGGTGGAGAAGGTCAGTTGGAACTACGCCCAGAGTTATGCTCAAAAACTGAGCCAGAAGACCGGCAAGAACTACCGCGTGCCCAGCGAGGCCGAGTGGGAGTACGCGGCCCGTGCGGGCAGCGATGCCAAGCGGAGTTTTGGCGACAACGAAAGCGAGTTGGGCAATTACGCTTGGTTCGCTGGCAACAGTGGCTCCAAAACCCACCGCTCTGCGGAGAAGCGTGTCAATGCCTTCGGCCTTTACGACATGGATGGCAATGTCTGGGAATGGGTCGAAGACGTCTGGCACACCAACTACAACGGCGCCCCGACCGACGGTAGTGCCTGGACAACGGGTGGCGATCAGGCGCATCGCGTGCGGCGCGGCGGCTCCTGGAGCAGCAGCCCCGGCGACCTTCGCTCCGCCGTCCGCGGCAGGTTCGCGCCGGACGACCGCTACGAATTCGCCGGGTTCCGTATTGCCAGGACTCTTTAGAGTCCCGCATTGGGATGCGCAAACCCGTCGCCTTCAGGCGACGGGAAGGACTCCATCTGGGATTGGCCGCGATGGTGTAGTTTTAACTGGGCGACCGCATGCAGACCGCAGCGCTGGATGTGCTTGACACCCTGATTGAAGCCGCGAAGCGCGCCGTGCGCGGCAGGCGCAACAAGGCTGGCTCGCCTGCCTTTGCGCCAAGCGGTTCACGCTCAGTGCCCGGCAAATCGGATTTGTTGAAATTCAGAGGCCGGTCGATTGCCGGTAGGCGGTTGCAAGACTGCGCGCCCCGCCGCTGCGCTTAGCTTTTCCTCGGCTTGAATCGCATCGATCAGTCGCCTGATGTCTAAGCCAGCCTCTCGCGCGAAGTGCCCTTTGGTAGCGCGCAGGGCCTTGATGATTTCGTCGGTCATCGTCTTCTCCAACGAATAGTTCTTCCGGCGGGCAAATGAAGGGCAACGCCAGGTTCATACGGTCACTTTAGCTGATTTGGTGCTGGTGTCTGGTGTCTGGTGTGAGATCGTAGGGTGCCCTGAATAGACCAATCACTGCTGCACCATGGGCAGGTGCTGCCCCGCCTTATTGCCGAATCCCCAGCATGGCACGCGCTTCATCAGGAGTGGCCACTGGCCGGTCTAACTCCTGGGCGATGCGTGCGATGCGCGCCACTAACTGGGCGTTGCTGCTGGCGAGCTCGCCTTTGCGGTAGTAGACGTTGTCTTCGAAGCCGACGCGCACATGGCCACCGAGCACGATGGCCAGCGTGGCCAGTGGCAGTTGGGCGGCACCGATGCCAGCGACGGTCCAGCTCGCGCCTGGCGGCAGCTCCGACAGCAGATACATCAGCGCCTGCGGCGTACCGGGCATGGCCCCTGGTACGCCCAGCACCAGGTCGAAGTGGGCCGGGCTGCCGAGCAAGCCCTTGGCCAGCCAGCGCTTGGCGGTGGTCAGCATGCCGCTGTCGAAAATCTCCAGCTCGGCCTTGACGCCTTGCGACTGGATCTCAAGTGCAAACACTTCCATGTCTGCCGGGTGGTTCATGAAAACGTCGCCACCAAAGTTGACTGTGCCCATGGAGAGCGTGGCCATTTCGGGTCGCAGTGTGACCGGCGCCAGGCGCTCCTGCGGGCTCATGCCGACAGCGCCACCGGTGGAGACCTGCACGATGATGTCGCAGCGTTTCTTGACCTCGGCCATGATCTGGCGGTAGACCTCTTTGTCTTGCGTCGGTGTGCCGTCAGCGAGGCGGCCGTGGACGTGGACTATGGCAGCGCCGGCGGCGGCGCATTCGGCCGCGGCAACGCCAATTTCCTCGGGCGTGAGCGGCAGGTTTGGCTGCTGCGCGCGCGTGGTTTCGGCACCGGTGAGCGCCGCAGTGATGATGAGCTTGTGCATGCGGCTAGTCCTTTGCCGTCTTGCGCTGGCATGCCCTGGGAACCACGCAGGTGCCCGATGCCTTGCACACTACAACCGGCTCTTCCAGCACGTCGCAAGCTGAGGGCTGACCGGAAACGTCCACGGCGCTGATGACCTTGCGCGCCTCAAACACCATCTTGCGCGAGGAGGTACCCACGGCGACGATGTGACCAACGGCTTCGATGTAGTCGCCAGCGCGTACCGGGGCCAGAAACTCGACGCTGTCGTAGGCCACGAACAGGCCTTCATCACCGTCGCTGCGAATCAGCAGCTCGGTGGCGACATCGCCAAAGAGCTGCAACATTTTGGCGCCATCGACGAGGTGGCCAGCGTAGTGGGCGTCGTGAGAGCCCATGCGCAGGCGGATCATGCTACTGATTTGAGGGGGTGTGGTCATGAGGGTTCTCCTGAGTAGTTAGCTTGATCCAGCGGCTGCCGCGGAACCGGCTTTGCCGGGCCGCAGGCAGCGCCCCCTTGAGGGGGAGGCGCCAAAGGCGCCACGGGGGTGCCTCGTCTATTTATCCATTCGTGGATGGCGAAAGAGGCCACGTCCTCGGCGTAGGTCCTGGTGCCGAAACCGGCGTCATAACCGAGCTCCTTGGCCAGCTCATGGCTGATGCGCGGGCCGCCTACGATCAGGATCACTTTGTCGCGCAGGCCTTCGGCCTCCAGCAGGTCCGACAACCTGGTCAGATTGTCGAGGTGGATGTTCTTTTGCGTCACCACCTGCGACACCAGAATCACGTCGGCCTGTTCCTCAATGGCGCGCGCCACCAGATCTTCGGAGTCCACTTGCGCGCCCAGGTTGATGGCCCGGACCTCGTGGTAACTCTCCAGGCCCTTGTGGCCGTTGTAGCCCTTCATGTTCATGATGGCGTCAATGCCGACGGTGTGCGCATCGGTCTCAATCGTGGCGCCGATGACGACCATCTTGCGACCCATCGTCCGGGCGATCTTGGCGTTGACGCCGTCCTTGTCCAGGATCTCGTACTCGGGCCTGGCGACCTGAAGTGTGCTCAGGTCCACCTGGTGCCTGCACTGTCCGTAGAGGACGTAGAAGCTGAAGCCCTGGCCCATGTCTTCGGCGTGCGTGACGGCCGGTTCTTCCAGCCCCATCATCAGCGCCAGACGCTTGGCGCCTTCCTTCGAGGTTTCGTCCAGCGCAACGGGCAGGGTGAGCGAGAGCTGGACCCGCCCATCGCCCAGCGTGTCGCCATAGGGTTTGATGGGGTCTATGGGGGCCGATTCGTTTGGGGCAGCGCTATTGGCAGAGTTATTGGGCTCTGACCCCAAAAACTCCAACGGCGCTGCGGATTTTGACTTGGACCCCAAATTCCCCGTCCCCAACATGCGCTGCGGAAACGGGTTGTAGTAGTCCGCTGCCTTGGTCATCACGCCGTCGAGGCCCTTGCCGCCGGTGGGCGTGCGTGAGATCTCGGCGAAAGTGCCTTCGCTGATGGCTTGTGGCAGACCCTTTGCCTCGATGCTGGCCAGGATGGCCTCGGTCTCGGCCAGCACTTGCTGGGCGCGGCGCTCGATCAGTCCGCCGCGCTTGAATTCGATCTCGCTGTGCAGGTCTTTCATGGTGCCAAACACGTACTTGGCGTTCTCGATGGCCAGGAAGCGGTCCTGAATGAAGGGAGTGTGGATGGCTTCGGTCATCATGCCGAGCAGGTGGATGTCTTGCCGGGTCATGCTGCTGACCGTGTTGAACAGTGCGTTCTGAATGTGACCCTTGAAGATGTTGCCGGTCATGTGCTTGGTCGGCGGCATGTATTTCAGGCTGG
>CAYHDD010000284.1:0-4825 GCA_964355195.1 uncultured Rhodoferax sp.
CGGCTTTTTTCAATTCCCGGCATGAGTCAAACAACTTTTCTCGATCTGCGCCACATCCGCAAGGAATTTGGCACCTTCACCGCACTGCAAGATATCAATCTCGAGATTCGACAAAGCGAATTCATCTGCTTTCTCGGTCCCTCCGGTTGCGGTAAGACCACGCTCCTGCGGATCATTGCCGGCTTGGAGGTGCAGACCTCGGGCGCGCTGATGCAGGCCGGTCGCGACATCTCGCTGCTGCCGCCCGCCATGCGTGACTACGGCATCGTTTTCCAGAGTTACGCGCTCTTTCCCAACCTCAGCGTCAGCGACAACATTGCCTACGGTCTGGTCAATCGCAAGACGCCCAAAGCACAGATCAAGCAACGCGTCACCGACCTGTTGAAGCTGGTCGGACTGCCGGGCAGCGATGGCAAGTATCCGGGCCAACTCTCGGGTGGACAGCAGCAGCGCATTGCGCTGGCACGCGCGCTGGCCACGGCACCGGGCTTGCTGCTACTCGATGAACCGTTGTCGGCACTCGATGCGCTGGAGCGCATCCGGCTGCGCCAGGAAATCCGCGCCTTGCAGCACAAACTTGGCGTCACCACCATCATGGTCACGCATGACCAGGAAGAAGCGCTGAGCGTCGCTGACAGGATTGTCGTCATGAACCATGGTGTGATCGAACAGGTCGGCACACCGATGGAGATCTACCGCGAACCGGCCTCGCCTTTCGTGGCCGACTTTGTCGGCAAGATCAATATCATCGCGGCGCGCGTGAGCCAGGGCGCGCTGCACTTTGGCCAGATGCAACTGCCCTGCGAGGGGGTTGACCGCGATGTGCGGGTTTATCTGCGGCCGGAGGACGTGCTGGCGCGTCCGATCCAACCGGGCGACGCCCACGTGTTTGACGCCAACATCGACAAGATCGAGTTCCTGGGCTCCTACTGTCACGTGCATGTGTCCTCGAAGGCACTCGGCAGCCACCGTTTGATCGTCTACCTGTCGCTCAACTTCCTGTCTGAACAGTCGCTTGCGGTCAACTCGACCATCACGCTCAAGCTCTTGCCAGAACGCATCAAAGTATTTTGATGGAAGCGCTCAAGTGTCTGTAGTTTCATACCGCCCGACGGCGCAGCCCGTCAGATTCAGACAGCACTGGGTTGACCGATTGGCGCATGTCTTCATTGCGCTGATCGCCCTGGTGCTGATCGCCTTTCTGGCGGCGCCGCTGGCGTCCATCCTGCTACAGGCACTGCAAGGTCAGGAAGGTCAGTTTGTCTGGTTCGACAACTTCATCGACTACGCCAAGACCCCGGCGCTGCTGGGCAGCCTGTGGAACAGCGTCTGGGTGTCGAGCCTCGTGACGCTGATCGTCGTGCCGCTGGCCTTTGCCTTTGCCTACGCACTGATGCGCTCACAGATGCCGCTCAAGCCGCTGTTTCGGGGCATCACCCTGATACCGTTGCTGGCGCCTTCGCTGCTGTCCGCTATTTCGCTGATTTACTGGTTCGGCAACCAGGGCGTACTCAAACACTGGATGCAGGGCCTGGGTGTTGACGAGATTTACGGTGCGCCCGGCATTGTGCTGGCCGAGTGCCTGTCCGTCTTCCCGCACACGCTGATGATTCTGGTGACCGCGCTGAGCCTGTCGGATGCCCGCCTGTACGAGGCCGCCGACGCGATGGGCACGCGCATGATGCGCAAGTTCTTCACCATCACACTGCCCGGGGCCAAGTACGGCCTGATTTCCGCCGCGCTGGTGACCTTCACGCTGGTCATGACCGACTTCGGCATCCCGAAGGTGATCGGTGGTAATTTCAACGTGCTGGCCACTGATGTCTTCAAGCTGGTGATTGGCCAGCAGGACTTTTCCAAGGGCGCCGTGGTGGCCATTTTGCTGCTGGCCCCGGCACTGCTGACCTTTGCGGTCGACAACTATGTCAGCCGCCGCCAGACCGCCATGCTGACCGCGCGCGCCGTGCCCTACTCGCCCAAAGCCTCGCCCGGCTACGACCGGCTCATGACACTTTATTGCGCCCTGATTGCGGCACTGGTGCTGGCCATGTTGGGCATGGCGGTATTCGCTTCGTTTGCCACGTTCTGGCCCTACAACCTGACGCCGAGTTGGCGCCATTACGAACTCGGCCTGCTGGATGCCGAGGTCGGCGTTGCCTTCTTCAACAGCCTGAAGATGGCCGCCGGCACCGCCCTCTTTGGTACGCTGCTGGTCTTCATCGGCGCCTACCTGCTGGAAAAGACCAAGGGCATGGACAAACTGCGCACGCTCGTACGTATGCTGGCGGTGGTACCGATGGCGGTGCCGGGTCTGGTGCTGGGCCTGGGTTACATTTTCTTCTTCAACGCAGCTTCCAACCCGCTCGGCTTTCTGTACCACTCGCTGACCCTGCTGACCCTGTGCACCATCGTCCACTTCTACACCACCGGACACCTGACAGCGGTGACCGCCCTGAAAGCGCTGGACGGCGAGTTCGAGGCCGTCAGCGCATCCCTCAAGGTACCTTTTTACAAGACCTTCTGGCGCGTCACGCTGCCGGTCTGCGCGCCGGCCCTGATCGACATGGCGCGCTACTTCTTCATCAATGCCATGACCACCATTTCGGCGGTCGTCTTTCTTTATTCGCCGGAAACGAAAGTGGCGTCGATCGCTATCCTGAACCTGGACGAAGCAGGCGAAATGGGTGCTGCCGCTGCCATGGCGGTCTTGATCAGCGTGTCGTCGGCGCTGGCCATGCTGCTCTTCATGGCCGCCGCCTGGTGGACCTCCAAACGCACGCAAGCCTGGAGAAGCAGATGAGGCCCCCGTCTCCCCGCCTTCGCCCTGCCATCATTTCCGGAACAAACAATCACTGAAAGAGGTATGAAATGGACCGCGACAAGATTCTGTTGACCCCCGGACCGCTGACCACCAGTTTGCGCACCAAGCTGGCGATGCTCAGGGACTGGGGCTCCTGGGACGCTGATTTCAACGCCGTGACGGCCAGCGTGCGCCAGAGCCTGCTGAGCATCCTGCACGGAACCGACAGCCATGTCGTGGTGCCGCTCCAGGGCAGCGGCACTTTCAGCGTCGAGGCTGCGGTAGCCACGCTGGTGCCACGTGACGGCCATGTGCTGGTGCTGGACAACGGCGCCTACTGCAAGCGCGCGGCGCGCCTGACGACGCTGATGGAGCGCCGTTGCACGGTGCTCGGTTTTGACGATGCGGTGCAGGTGGACCCGGTGGCGCTGGCGCAAAAGCTCGCTGAAGACGCAAGCATCACGCATGTGATCATGATCCATTGTGAAACCGGTGCCGGCGTGCTCAACCCGCTGCAAGCCGTCGCTGAAGTCTGCGCGGCGCACAACAAGGGTTTGATCGTTGACGCCATGAGTTCGTTCGGTGCGCTGGACATCGACGCCCGCAAGACCTGCTTCGACGCCCTGATTGCCGCCAGCGGCAAGTGTCTGGAAGGGGTACCCGGCATGGGCTTCGTCTTCATTCGCAAAGCCGTGCTCGACGCCTGCGCCGGGCGCAGCCAGTCGCTCGCGATGGACTTGTACGACCAGTACCAGTACATGGAAAAGACGACGCAGTGGCGCTTTACGCCGCCAACCCACGTGGTCGTGGCCCTGCACGAGGCGATTGCCCAGTTTGAGGCCGAAGGTGGCCAAAGCGCGCGCCTGGCACGCTACACCAGCAACTACCAGACCCTCATCAAAGGCATGAGTCGCCTTGGTTTCAAGCCCTTTCTTGATCCGGCGATTCAGGCACCGATCATTGTCACCTTTCACGCACCGGCTGATGCCAGGTACGACTTCAAGACCTTCTATGCCGCAGCACGCTCGCGCGGCTTCATTCTGTACCCCGGCAAGCTGACGCAGATCGAAACCTTCCGCGTCGGCTGCATCGGTGCCATCGGCCCCGACGAAATGGAACAGGCGGTGCACGCCATGGCGCTGGCTCTGCAAGACATGGGCATCACGTCGGCGGCACCGGCCTGAAGCACACTCAGCAACCGGACGGGAACCAACGCAGGGAGATCAACATGGCAGGCAAGACATCATCCAATAGCATCATCCATCCGGCGCTGCTGGCAATTCAAAAGTCGGGCGCACCCAAAGTCAAGGTCGCCGTCAGCGACATCGACGGCATTCTGCGCGGCAAGTACCTGCATCGCGACAAATTCCTGGGGGCGGCCGAGCCCTATCCGGGCGGCGGCTTCGGTTTCTGTGACGTGGTGCTGGGCTGGGACATGATGGACGTCACCTACGACAACACGACCGCGACCGGTTGGCAGCACGGATTCCCGGACGCGCTGGCGCGGCTCGACCTGAACACCGCACGCCATGTGCCGTGGGACAACCATGTGCCCTTCTTCCTGGGCGAGTTTGTCAACTCCGACGGCACGCCGCACGCCCAGTGCCCGCGCCAGACTTTGAAGCGGGTCTTGAAGCGCGCCGAAAAGATGGGTTTCAAGGTGATGACCGGCATGGAATTCGAGTGGTTCAACTTCCTCGAAACACCGCAAAGCTGGGCCGCCAAAAAGGGCGTGATGCCCGACGTGCTGACACCGGGCATGTTCGGTTATTCGCTCCTGCGCATGAACCAGAACCAGGGCTTCTTCAACGCCATCATGGACGAGATGCTGGCCTTTGGCGTGCCGATTGAAGGCCTGCACACCGAAACCGGCCCCGGCGTGTACGAAGCCGCGATCGGTTTCAGCGAGGCGTTGGAACAAGCTGATCGCGCCCTGCTGTTCAAGACCGGCACCAAGGAGATCGGCGCTCGCTTTGGCATCATGCCCAGCTTCATGGCCAAACCGAACCAGAAGCTGCCCGGTTG
>CAYHDD010000285.1:0-4823 GCA_964355195.1 uncultured Rhodoferax sp.
TTCTGTTCTGGGCGCCGACCCTGATCTGGGCGACCACCTGGCACGTTATCCTGTACCAGTTGGGCGAAGTGGCGGTGCTGCAATCCGTGGCAATGCGCTTTGGCTTGGCCAGTCTCTTGCTCTTCGCCTTTGCCCATTGGCGCGGTGAGTCGATGGTTTTCAGCCGACGCCAGCACGGCTGGCTGTTGCTGACCGGCGCGGTGCAGTACGGCTTCAACTACATGGGCACCTACGAGGCTGAAAAGCACCTGGCGTCGGGCCTGCTGGCGGTGCTGTTTTCTCTGATGATCTTCAGCAACGCCATCGGCTGCGCATTGTTATTTGGCCAGACCATCACGCGGCGCTTTCTGCTTTCAGCCCTTGTCGGCGTGGTCGGCATCGTGCTGATCTTCTGGCCCGACATCGCCGCCACTCGCGCCGGGCCTGGGGTGTGGGGCGCCGTCGGCCTGGGCCTGATGGCAGTGGCCTTTGCTTCGACCGGCAACATGCTGACCCTGCGCCTCACCCGCGGCGGTGCGGCGCTGATTCCATTGCTCGCCTGGAGCATGGCTTATGGCGCCGCCGTCCTGCTGCTGATCGCCGCCGCGACGGGAGTGGAGTTTCGCCTCGACCCACGCCCGAGCTACTGGCTCTCTTTGCTCTACCTCACCGTGTTCGGTTCGGTGGTGGCGTTTCTGCTGTACTTCAAGCTGGCTCAGCGCCAGGGCCCGGGCCGCGCCGCGCTGACCGGCATGGTGATCCCGCCGCTGGCGCTACTGATGTCGATGCTGCTGGAGGGCTGGCATCCGACCCTGGTGTCGGGCGCGGGCATGCTGCTGTGTCTGACCGGCTTGTGGGGTGCAACGCGGCCGGTGTTGCCTGCGCTTGACTCGGAGGCATCCCCGCATCACAATGACCAATATGATCATATTGATTGAACTACCATGATTACAGAAGCCAGCGCGGTGAGTTTCAGGCAAAACCTGGGCGAGATGCTCAACCAAGTTCAGTATCGACATGACAGCGTCGTGATCAAGAAGGATGGCAAGCCCGTGGCCGCCTTGGTTGATGCACGTTTGTTCGAGCGCATTCGACGCATGCAGGGGCGCTTCGATGCTCTTTGCCAGCGCATTGAAAGCGGTTTTGCGGATGTGCCGGAGGGGGCAGGGTTTGCTGAAATTGAGGCTGCGATTGCGCTTGAACGAAAGCCGCCGCCGTCAGTAGCCGTAAAGCGTTGAGACCCCGTGGCAACGCTTCGCGTGGTGCTGGATACGAATGTACTGGTCTCGGGCATTGCGTATCCCGCCAGTGTGCCGGGGAAAATCATGGCGGCATGGCACCATGGATCAGTCGAAGTGCTGCTATCAACCTACATTCTGGACGAGTTGCGACGCGTGCTGCCGCGCCTGACGCAGCGCCATGGCCTGACGCTGGCAGAGATTGACGATCTTGTCGACGCGCTTTCCATTCTGGCCGAAGTCATTGAGCCGCTACCGGGCGTGGACCCCAACCTGCGTGACCGTGCCGACCAGCCGGTTCTGGATACTTTGCTGGCGGCGTTGGTAAGCTCCGGCGCGGACTATCTCATTACGGGAGACAAGGACCTGCTGGCGCTGACCGAACGCTACCCCATCGTTGCGCCAGCCACGTTCTGGGCTGCACACGCTGGGCTTTGATGGCGATTGCCAAGTCGGCACAAGTCTTGGAAGAGTTCTTAATTAAATCTTGGTAATATATAGAAGCGTTGTTATACCCGGGTAAAATACAAGCTGATCTCATAAACCAAGAAGGAACCCCGTGGACCAAGCAACTTCGACCTATATCGCCTTTGACGGCAATCACCGCCTGGCAACGGGGCCGCTTGCTGCGGTGGCGCTCAAGGTCAAGGAGGCCTGCGACGCGCGCCCGCTGGCTCGCATTCTGGTCTTCAACGCTGCAAGCAGCGAACTGATCGATTTTGATTGCCGCGGGACGCCGGCACAGATGCTGCGCCGGCTCAAAGCCTCGATGCCGCAAGCCGCCTCAGCCACGCCTTCCGTGCCTCCAACGCCCGAGCAAGCGACAGTCGCCGCGCCCGCCGGACCGGGGCGACCCAGACTGGGTGTCGTGGCGCGTGAAGTGACCCTGTTGCCGCGCCATTGGGAATGGCTCAGCGCCCAGCCGGGTGGAGCTTCGGTCGCTTTGCGCAAGTTGGTAGAGCACGCCAGGCGCGCCAGTGCTTCAAGTGACAGCATTCGCCAAGCGCAGGCGGCGGCCTACCGGTTCATGTCAGCTATGGCGGGCAATCTCGATGGTTTTGAGGAGGCGGCGCGCGCGCTGTTTGGCGCCGAGCGTGCCAAATTCGATAGCCTGGTCGCGGCCTGGCCACTTGACGTGCAGGCGCACCTGCAACAGCTGGCCGAGCCGGCGTTCCAGTTGGCTTCTGATGCGCCGGTTCCGGTTGCCCAGCATGCTTAAGACCCTGCGTTCGGGTGAGGCGGCGATGCCCTTCATCATGCTGACGGTACTGATTGACATGCTGGCCATCGGCTTGATCATCCCGGTGCTACCCGCCTTGGTCGGGAGCTTCTCGGGCTCGAAATCCGATCAAGCTTATTGGTACGGCGTGGTCAGCTTCTCTTTCGGCATTTCGAATTTTCTGATGTCGCCGGTGCTGGGTGCCCTGTCCGACCGCTTCGGCCGCCGCCCCGTGTTATTGCTCGGTTTCCTGGGTCTGGGCGTGAGCTTCTTCGGCACCGCATTCGCCACCGCTCTGTGGGTGCTGGTCGCGGTGCGCGTGGCGGCCGGTGCCATGCAGGCCAACGCAGCCATTGCCAACGCCTACGTGGCCGACATCACGCCTCCCGAACAGCGCACCAAGCGCTTCGGCCTGCTGGGCGCCATGATGGGGCTGGGCTTCATCGTCGGCCCGGTCATGGGCGGCCTGCTGGGCGCGGTCCATTTGCAGCTCCCGTTCTTCGTGGCTGGTGCGCTGGCCATGCTCAATCTGGCCTACGGTTACTTTGTGTTGCCCGAGTCTCTGGCCGTTGCGCAGCGCAAGCCGTTCAGCTGGCGCACGGCCAACCCGGTCGCTTCACTGCGCAAGCTGGCGCAACTCAAGGGAGTCGGCCCGCTGGTTGGCGTGGTCGCCTTCAGTGGGCTTGCGCAGTTTGTGCTGTACACGAGCTGGGTGCTCTACACCAGCTTCAAGTTTGGTTGGGGTCCGATGGAAAACGGCGGCTCGCTGGCCATGGTCGGGCTGGTTTCGGTCGTCGTCCAGGGCGTCTTGCTGGGGCGTCTTCTGAAGCGTTTTTCGCCACAACGCCTGGCGGTCATGGGCCTCATCTCTTCATCCCTCGCCTTCGCCCTGTGGGGCGTCGCGACCGAGGGCTGGATGATGTACGTCATCATCGGTGTCAACATCTTTGGCACGACCGTGGCCGCCTCGGTGCAAAGCCTGATTTCAGCCGCCGCCGACAGCCGCAGCCAGGGTCAAACGCTGGGTGCCGTGAGCTCACTCAACAGCCTGATGGCAGTGCTCGCGCCAATGCTGGCGGCACCGCTGCTGGCGCTGGTGTCGCACTACCCGCAGGGCGACTGGCGCATTGGCGCACCGTTCTACTTTTGCTCGGCGCTACAGGTGGCCTCGCTAGGCTTGGCCATCCTTCACTTTCGCCGCCACCGCAGTAGCTTGAAGGCAAGCTCGCACGGACCGGCGTGACTGATCGTCGCTGAAGAAGCCCGTGCGCTATAGCCGCTTCCATAACGACCAACTGCGGGTATTCATCAGTGGCTGCTTCCTGGCGTCGAGAAGACGGGAGATCTGCCTTCTGGCCCCATCAGATGTTATGTTGAATTCGATCAGAAAGTTCCGGCTGTAGTTGTGCCACATTGATACAATCAGCCAATTATGCCAGTCCAATCAGATCATCCGAGATGAAGCGTTGTGTTGTCGGTATCCGCCGCCCCGGTGAATCGGAAGTCGCAGCCAATGGCAAGGACGCTCCCACCGTCTGGTTTCCGTCGATGGCCACGATGGCAGCCGTGCTGTCGGAGGACAACCGGGCGCTGTTACGCATGATCCGTGATGCCAAGCCCAAGACGCTGACCGAGCTGGCCGCACTGTCCGGGCGTCAGGTGCCGAACCTGTCGCGCACGCTGCGGATGATGGAGGGTTACGGCCTGGTGGCGTTGAAGAAAAACGTACGCGAAATCGAGCCGATTACGCTGGCAACCAGTTTCACGATTCTGATTGATTAAGGGGCAATGATGACGAAGGGGGCGATGCGAGAAGGCGTGATCACGGAAGCAGATACCTGCCGCGAATTTGTGACGCCCCGATTGATTGAAGCGGGATGGTCTGCCTCTCCCCACTTGATTGGCGAGCAGCGGACCTTCACCAATGGCAGGATCATCGTAGCTGGGGGTCAGGTTCGGCGCGGCAAGCAAAAACGGGCGGACTACCTGCTCTATTTCCGCCGCGATTTCCCGTTGGCCGTTGTTGAAGCCAAAGAAATCGGCCTCCCGGCAGAGAGCGGTGTGCAACAAGCGCGGGACTACGCTGAAATCCTTGGCCTCAAGTTTGCCTATGCCACCAACGGCCATCGCATCATTGAAATCGATTACACCACGGGTACTGAGCAGGAAGTAGAGCGCTATGCAACGCCCGCCGAGCTGTTTGCCCGACTGACGGCTGCGGCACAATTGCCAGAGTCGTCAACAGCGCATCTCCTGGAGCCCTTCAATCTGGTTTCCGGCAAAGTGCCGCGCTATTATCAGGGAATCACGATCCATCGCGTGATTGAGGCCATTTTGCTCGGCCAGAAACGCATTCTGGCGACGCTCGCCACCGGCACCGGCAAGAC
>CAYHDD010000286.1:0-4821 GCA_964355195.1 uncultured Rhodoferax sp.
GTCGCGCGAAGTACTGGATCATCCACCTAGACCAAATCAGCGCAATTTCCAGCTCAGTCGCTGCCGCGAGAAGAAGCGGTCCTATCTGCTACATTGCAAGCCATGATGGATCTTGCCGGAAAGCATTTTGTTCTCGGTCTTACAGGCGGCATTGCCTGCTACAAGGCAGCTGAGTTGTGCCGCGCGCTGATCAAGGAGGGGGCCACGGTACAGGTGGTCATGACAGCGGCCGCGCAGCAGTTCATCACGCCGGTGACGATGCAGGCCCTCAGCCAGCGCCCGGTCTTCGACTCGCAGTGGGACGCGCGCGAAGGCAACAACATGCCGCACATCAACCTGAGTCGGGAGGCGCACGCGATTCTGATTGCCCCGTGCAGCGCCGATTTCATGGCCAAGCTCCTGCACGGGCGCGCCGATGATCTTCTGAGTCTGCTGTGCCTGGCGCGACCGCGTGAGCGCGTGTCTTTGTTGATCGCGCCGGCCATGAACCGTGAGATGTGGCGGCACCCGGCGACGCAGCGCAACGTGGCCCAGTTGAAGGCCGACGGCGCCACGGTGTTCGATGTCGGCAGCGGGGACCAGGCCTGTGGTGAAACCGGTGACGGGCGTATGCTGGAGGCGCAGGAATTGCTGGAGGAGGTGCAAGCGTTCTTCCAGCCAAAATGCCTCACCGGGAGCCAGGTGCTGGTGACGGCCGGACCGACCTACGAAGCGATCGACCCGGTGCGCGGCATTACCAATTTGTCGAGTGGCAAGATGGGTTTTGCGATTGCCCGCGCCGCACAGGAGGCCGGCGCCGAGGTAAGCCTGGTGGCCGGTCCGGTGCACCTGCCCACACCGCGCGGGGTCCGAAGAATTAATGTGCGCTCGGCGCAGGAAATGTGTGCTGCCACGCTGCGCTGCGTGGAGGATGCCAGCATTTTTGTGGCGACGGCAGCGGTGGCGGACTGGCGGCCCGCGATGGCCGCCGAGCAGAAGATCAAGAAAGACGGCTCGGGGACGGTACCGGCCTTGACGTTTGTCGAAAACACCGACATCCTGGCCAGCGTGGCGCAGTCAGAGCGCGCCCGCTCGGGCGCCTTGTACTGCGTTGGTTTTGCTGCGGAAAGTCATGATTTGCTGGTCAACGCGCAGGCCAAACGATTGCGCAAAGGCGTGCCCTTGATGGTGGCCAACATCGGTCCGGCGACCTTCGGTCAGGACGACAACGCTTTGCTGCTGGTTGACGCCGCCGGAACCACTGAAGTGGCGCGTGACAGCAAGCTCACGCTGGCGCGCAAATTGGTGGCTGAAATTGCCATGCGAATAGAAGCAGGAAAACAGCCTCCATGAAAGTGGATGTCAAGGTCATCGATCCGCGCATGCGCGATCAGTTGCCGGCTTATGCGACCGCGGGCAGCGCCGGCCTGGACCTTCGTGCTTGCCTGGATGCGCCCCTGACGCTCGCGCCCAACGCCTGGCAACTGGTGCCAACCGGCATCGCGATCTATCTGGCCAACCCCGCCTATGCGGCGCTCATCTTGCCGCGCTCCGGTTTGGGTCACAAGCACGGTATCGTGCTGGGCAATCTGGTTGGCTTGATTGACAGCGATTACCAGGGACAACTCATGGTCAGCGCCTGGAACCGCAGCGACAACGCCTTCACCATCGAGCCGATGGAGCGCATCGCGCAACTGCTGATCGTCCCGGTCGTCCAAGCCCAGTTCAACGTCGTCACCGACTTCCCGCCCAGCGTGCGCGGCGAGGGTGGGTATGGCTCGACTGGCAAAACCTGAACTCGAAACGGGCAGTCGGATGCCCCCCTGACAAACTCAATGCAGGGTATCGGAACCCGGTCCGTGGGCGTGCAGGGGCTGTACCTTGAAGAAGCCGACACCGGCCGAGCGGCGCCCGATCTCTTCTTCGGTCGCCTCGCGCACGCCCTCGACCTTCAGCTTGAGCCGTAGAGCGATGCCTGCCAGCGGGTGGTTGCCGTCCACTACCACATGCTCGGGGTAAATGTCAGTCACGGTGTAGAGCGTGTCCCGGGGGGCATTCGGGCTGAAACCTTCCGGCAGCGAACGGCCGTCGAAGCTCATGCCTTCTTCCAGTTGCGCCGGGAAGATGGCGCGCGGCTCCAGAAACACGAGTTGATCGTTGAAGTCGCCAAAGCCCTGCTCCGGTTCGATTTGCAGTTCGACCAGTGCGCCGACCTCATAGCCTTGCAGGGCGTCTTCGATGATTTTGAACAGGTCGTCGCCGCCGACCAGAAACTCGACCGGTTCTTCCAGTACATCGAGTTCTTCGCCCAGGGTGTCTTGTAGCGTCCAGGTCAGCGCCACGACGCAATGTTGATTGATTTCCATGGGTCAATTGTCGCAGTTTGAAGAAGCCGTATTATGGCGAGGCACGACTCCAGTTTCAGCCTTTACTGACGAGGACTCTTATGGCAGACACCTTACCCAGTGACCGGTTTTCCGGACGCGAAGCGTTCAGGCAGTTGGTGCGTGATGCGCTTGACTGTGCCGCCCGCGAGGGTTGGCGCGAAATCATGCTGAGTGACGCCAATTTCGAGGACTGGCCCCTGGGCGAGCGTGTCGTGGTTGAATCGCTGAACGCGTGGGCTCAGTCGGGTCGGCACATGGTCTTGCTGGCTGGCAGCTATGACGAAGTGCTGCGCGGGCAGCCACGCTTTGTGACCTGGCGCCGCACCTGGGGGCACATCCTGGATTGCCGGAGTTCTCGCCTCGGTGCGTCGGGGGATTTTCCGAGCGCGATCTGGAGCGCCAATTGGTACCTCCAACGCACCGACCCCTTGCGCAGTAACGGTGTGACGGGCGTCGACAAGGAGCGCAATGTGGTGCTCAGGGAAGTGCTGGATGAGTTGGTGCGCAACAGCTCACCCGGCTTTCCGTCTTCGACTTTGGGTTTGTAATTGACTGTAGATGCATACAGTTTTTGTCCGATTGCCGACTACAATTGCCGCTCCATGGCAATCAAAATCACACCCGAATACTCAGAGTCATCGATCCGCGTCTTGAAGGGCCTGGAGCCGGTCAAGCAAAGACCGGGCATGTACACCCGCACCGACACTCCGCTGCACGTGATCCAGGAGGCGCTGGACAACGCCGCTGACGAGGCGCTCGCCGGGCATGGAAAGAAGATCAAGGTGGTGCTGCACACGGATGGCTCCGTCAGCATCGAAGACGATGGACGTGGCATTCCGTTCGGCCTGCATCCGGAAGAAAACGCCCCGGTCATTGAACTGGTTTTCACGCGTTTGCACGCGGGTGGCAAGTTCGACAAGGGCAAGGGCGGCGCCTATAGTTTTTCGGGCGGTCTGCATGGTGTGGGCGTGAGTGTCACCAACGCGCTGGCGTCACGCCTGGAGGTCACCACCTACCGCGAAGCCACAGTGGCACGCTTGGTGTTTGCCGGCGGTGATGTGATCGAGCCCTTGCAGTGTCGGCCGCAGGCCGAGGGCGACCGCAAGTCGGGCACCACAGTGCGTGTCTGGCCGGATGGCAAGTACTTTGAATCCCTGACTCTGCCGCTGGCTGCGCTGGCCCATTTGCTGCGCAGCAAGGCCGTTTTGATGCCCGGTGTTTCGGTCACGTTGGTCAATGAGAAGAACAAGGAAACGCAGAGCTGGGTCTTCAAAGGTGGTCTGCGCGACTACCTGATGCAGACGCTGAATGCGGAGCCCGTCATTCCGCTCTTTGAAGGCCAGGCCTATGCGGATGCGCAGAGCGACAACTTTGCCGAGGGCGAGGGCGCAGCCTGGTGCGTGGCTTTCACGCAAGAGGGCCAGCCGGTGCGCGAAAGCTATGTCAACCTGATTCCGACCCACGACGGCGGCACGCACGACAGTGGCTTGCGCGACGGCTTGTTCTCGGCCGTGAAAAGCTTCATCGAGATGCATACCCTGCTGCCCAAGGGAGTCAAGCTGTTGCCGGAGGACGTGTTCGCGCGCGCCAGTTACGTGCTGTCGGCCAAGGTTCTGGACCCGCAGTTCCAGGGGCAGATCAAGGAGCGCCTGAACTCACGCGACGCCGTGCGCCTGGTGTCGAGCTTTGTTCGTCCGAGTCTGGAACTGTGGCTGAACCAGGACGTGGAGTACGGCAAGAAATTGGCTGAGCTGGTGATCAAGGCGGCACAGGTGCGCCAGAAAGCCGGGCAAAAGGTCGAGAAGCGCAAGGGTTCGGGAGTGGCGGTTTTGCCCGGAAAACTGACTGATTGCGAAAGCCGCGATCTGGCGCACAACGAGGTTTTTCTGGTCGAGGGCGACTCCGCCGGCGGCAGTGCCAAGATGGGGCGCGACAAGGAGAGCCAGGCGATTCTGCCGTTGCGTGGCAAGGTCCTCAATACGTGGGAGGTGGAGCGTGACCGGCTCTTTGCCAACAACGAGATTCACGACATTGCGGTGGCCATCGGTGTCGATCCGCACGGTCCGGCTGATACCGCCGATTTGAGCGGCCTGCGCTACGGCAAGATTTGCATTTTGTCGGACGCCGATGTCGACGGCTCCCACATCCAGGTCTTGTTGCTGACGCTGTTTTTCCGGCACTTTCCCAAGCTGATCGAGGCAGGCCATGTGTTTGTTGCGCGGCCGCCGCTGTTCCGGGTGGATGCGCCAGCGCGCGGCAAGAAGCCGGCCTCCAAAGCCTACGCACTCGACCAGGGCGAGTTGACCGCCATCCTTGACAAGTTGCGTAAGGAGGGGGTGCGCGAGTCGGCCTGGAGCATTAGCCGCTTCAAGGGTTTGGGCGAGATGAACGCTACGCAGCTGTGGGAAACCACGTTGAACCCCGATACGCGGCGCCTTTTGCCGGTCATGCTCGG
>CAYHDD010000287.1:0-4820 GCA_964355195.1 uncultured Rhodoferax sp.
CAAGGGACGCCAGGACGAAAAGCGGGGCAAGATCTGGACCCGCATCATCCGCGAGATCACGGTGGCCGCCCGCGCTGGCGGTGGTGATCTGGCGACCAATCCGCGCCTGCGTCTGGCGGTGGACCGGGCCAAGGCGGCCAACATGCCGGCCGACCGCGTCAAATACAACATTGACAAAGCCACCGGTAATCAGGAAGGTGTCAGCTACGAGGAAATTCGCTACGAGGGTTATGGCATCGGTGGTGCAGCCATCCTGGTCGATACCATGACTGACAACAAGGTGCGCACCGTGGCCGAGGTGCGCCACGCCTTCAGCAAGTACGGTGGCAACATGGGCACCGAGGGCTCGGTGGTGTTTCAGTTCAGACATTGTGGTCAGCTGATTTTTGCGCCAGGCACCGATGAAGACAAGGTGATGGAGGTCGCGCTGGAATCCGGAGCTCAGGATGTGATCACCGACGAAGATGGCGCCATTGAAGTGTTGACGGATGTGCCTCATTTTGAGCGGGTGAAGAACGCCATGGAGGCCGCCGGCCTCAAGCCTGAAGTGGCCGAGGTGACCATGCGTGCCGAGAATCCGATTCAGATCAGTGGTGACGAGGGCGCGCGTATGCAAAAGTTGCTCGATGCACTGGAAGAACTCGACGATGTGCAAGAGATTTACCACAACGCTGAGATAGACGGCGTAGCTTCATGAAGATTCTGGTTGTAGGCAGTGGAGGGCGTGAACACGCGTTGGCCTGGAAGTTGGCCCAGTCAGAGCGGGTGCCCAAGGTCTATCTGGCGCCGGGTAACGGCGGCACGGCCATGGATCCGCGATTTGAAAATATTCCCATCACTGATGTGCAGGAACTGCGTGTCTGGGCTCTGGCGCAAAAGATTACGCTCACGGTTGTCGGTCCGGAAGGTCCGCTGGCGGCAGGCCTGGTGGATGAATTTCGCAAGCACGGTTTGCGCGTTTTCGGACCGACCCGAGCCGCCGCCCAGCTAGAGAGTTCGAAGGCATTTTCCAAGGCTTTCATGAAACGCCACGGCATCCCGACGGCGGACTACGAAACCTTTACAGACGCGGCAGCGGCACACTGCTACCTGGATCAAAAGGGCGCGCCGATCGTGGTCAAGGCCGACGGTCTGGCGGCGGGCAAGGGCGTCGTGGTGGCCATGACGCTGGACGCAGCGCATGCGGCAGTGGACTTCATGCTGGGCGGCGGCGCGCCGGTGCCGGCCGAGGCGGCCTTGCCGCGCGTCGTGATCGAGGAGTTTCTGAGCGGCGAGGAAGCCAGTTTCATCGTCCTGTGCGATGGCAAGAATGTGCTGGCGCTGGCGGCGAGCCAGGACCACAAGCGACTGCTCAATGATGACCTGGGTCCGAACACCGGCGGCATGGGTGCCTATTCGCCGGCGCCAGTGGTCACGCCCGATGTGCATGCGCGCGCCATGCGTGAGATCATCTTGCCGAGCATCAAAGGCATGGAAAAAGACGGCATTCCGTACAGCGGATTCTTGTACGCTGGCCTGATGATCGATGACAGCGGGCGCCTGAAGGCGCTCGAGTTCAACTGCCGCATGGGCGACCCGGAGACGCAGCCGATTCTGATGCGGCTGAAGACCGATTTGGTGGAAGTCATGCTCGCTGCCACCGAGCCCGGCCCGCACGGTCGGCTCAACGACATCGAGCTGCAATGGGACCGGCGCACGGCGCTTGGCGTGGTGTTGGTAGCGCACGGTGATAAGGCGCAGCCACGTGGCGGCGACCTGATCACCGGGCTACCCAAGGCTGCTGACGATGCGGTGGTGTTCCATGCCGGTACGAGCTTGCGCGACGGCGCCCTGGTCACCTCCGGTGGGCGCGTGCTGTGTGTCACGGTGCTGGCCGACAACGTCAAGCAGGCGCAGCAACGTGCCTATGAACTTTGCCTCGGAATCGCCTTTGAAGGCAAGCAGTACCGCACCGACATAGGCCATCGCGCTAGCAAAGTCTGACAGGGTCCTATGCCGCTAGCTGAGTTTTCGAAACCGTTTCCGGTGCAGTTTGCCGGCAATCGGGTTGCCGCCTGGTTGTTGGCGCAGCTGGGCTGGCGTGTGCAGTTCGATGGCCTGCCGACACGCCAGGGCGTACTGGCCATTTATCCGCACACCAGCAACTGGGATTTTGTGATCTTGGTCGTAGTGAAGTCGGCCATCGGCGTCCCAGTGAAATTCTGGGGCAAAGACAAGCTTTTTCGCATTCCGCTGCTCGGACAGTGGCTCGCCTGGCTGGGCGGTGTTCCGGTGGACCGCACTGCGGCGCGCGGCGTCGTTGCACAGGCGGTGGATCAATTTCACCAGGCACGTGCCCGGGATGCGCATTTCTGGCTGGCACTGGCACCGGAGGGCACGCGCAAGCGCATACCCGGTTGGCGCAGTGGTTTCTACCAGACCGCGTTGCGAACCGGCCTGCCGCTCGGGCTGGTGCGACTGGATTACGCTGCGCGCGAGGTGCGCGTGGTCGACTTCATGTTCCTGAGTGGCAACGAGAGCGAAGATTTCAAGCACATCGCCGATCTGTATGTCGGTGTCGTTGGCTGTCACCCTCAAAATGCCACCCCGATTCGCTTGCTCGACCCTTCGGTGCCACGCTCGGAGACGATTGTCAAATGAACCCTCCAACGACCTCTGGTGTTGACTCAGGTGCGGTACGCAGTTATCTGCTCGGCCTGCAGCAAAGCATCACCCAGGCGATCGAAGGCCTGGACTCGCAACCCTTTCTTGCCGATGCCTGGAAGAAACCGGCGGGCGAGTCGCTGCAAGGCGAGGGTCTGACCAAGATTCTGGAGGGCGGTGCGCATTTTGAGCGTGCCGGGTGTGGCTTCTCGCATGTCAGCGGTCCCAAGTTGCCGCCTTCGGCAACCCAGCATCGACCCGAGTTGGCCGGTGCCCCGTTCGAGGCGATGGGTGTGTCCCTGGTGTTTCACCCGCGCAATCCTTATGTGCCGACGGTTCATATGAATGTGCGCATGATCGCGTCCCGCGCACCGGATGGCAATCCCGTGTGCTGGTTTGGGGGCGGCATGGATTTGACGCCCTATTACGGCTTTGAAGAAGACGCGCTGCATTTTCACCGCACTTGCAAGGACGCGCTGGCGCCTTTTGGTGCCGACAAATACCCGCGCTTCAAGGCCTGGTGTGACGACTACTTCTACTTGAAGCATCGCGCCGAGCAGCGCGGTGTTGGGGGTATTTTTTTCGATGACTTTTCGGAACTGGGTTTCGAGGGCAGCTTCGCCATGCTGAGGGCGGTAGGGGATGGCTTTCTGTCGGCCTATCTGCCAATTGTGCAGCGGCGCAAGGACATGGTTTACGCTGAGCGCGAGCGCGCCTTTCAGCTCTACCGGCGGGGGCGCTATGTGGAGTTCAATCTGGTTTGGGACCGTGGCACCCACTTTGGACTGCAGTCGGGCGGGCGCACCGAGTCGATTCTGCTGTCGATGCCGCCGCTGGTGAGTTGGGCCTATCAAAGCCAGGTTGCTGACGGTTCGCCCGAAGCCGAGCTGTACAGCAAGTTCCTGGTTCGCAGGGATTGGGTTTGAGATGAGCGCCAACCCGACTCACACAAGCAAGCGCCGCATTGGGATTTTTGGCGGCGCCTTTGACCCGCCGCACGCGGCCCATCTGGCGCTGGTACAAGCCGCTTTGGCGAACCTGCAACTCGACGAGTTGCGTGTGATTCCAACCGGCAATGCTTGGCACAAGGCGCGCCCGCTGAGTCCGGCCCGACACCGCTTGACGATGGCGCAGCTGGCCTTTAGCAGCGTCCCTGGCGTGGTGGTGGATGAGCGTGAAACGCATCGCTCCGGACCCAGCTACACGATTGATACGCTGCGTGAATTGAAGGACCAGCGGGCTGACTCCGATCTCTTTGTCTTTCTCGGCGAAGATCAGGCGCGCGCCCTGCCGACCTGGCGTGACTGGCAGCAGATCTTGCAGCTTGCTATAATTTACGTAGCTGATCGGGGTGACTGGAATCGGAGCAAACCCAGGTTTGTGGCGCCAAAGGTCTACCAGGCGCGCTTCAAACATCTGGATATGCCGCATCTGCCAGTCAGCGCCACCGAGATTCGCACCCGAATTGCAACGCACCAAAGCCTCGGCCCCCTGGTTCCAGAGGCCGTTGCGCGTTATATTGCGACCCATCACCTTTACCAGACTGCCTGATGACTACCACCACGACCAACAAGACCATTCAGAAACTCCAGCGGGCCATAGTCGATGGGTTGGAGGATGTCAAAGCACAGAACATTGTGGTCTTTGACACGACGCACCTGTCGAGCTTGTTTGAACGTGTGATCATCGCTTCGGGTACGTCGAATCGCCAGACCAAGGCGCTCGCCGGCAGTGTGCGCGATGCGGTGCGTGAAGCTGACTTTCCCAAGCCGCGCATTGAGGGCGAGACCAATGGCGAGTGGATCATTGTGGACTGCGGGCAGGCCGTGGTGCACATCATGCAGCCCAACTTCAGGGTCTACTACAACCTGGAGGAGCTCTGGGGTGACAAGCCGATACGTCTGAAGTTTGGCGCGATCAAGCCGGAGTCCCGGACGCCGGCCAAAGTGGTCGCCGTCGAACCGGTCAAGCCGGCCAGCCTGAAGCGCTCCAATGCCGCCAAGAAGGGCGTGCAGGAAGCCTTCCCGTCCAGGGCCCAGGAACGCAAGACACTGGCAGCCAAGACCGCAGCGGGCAAGAGTCCCGCCAGGAAGGTTGCCGCCAAGAAAGTGGCCATCAAGAAGGTGGTGGTCGGTGCCAGCGCCAAGCCCCCGGCGAAGAAAGTGGCGGCCAGGAAG
>CAYHDD010000288.1:0-4812 GCA_964355195.1 uncultured Rhodoferax sp.
AGGCTTTTTCATTGGCGTCCAGATACGGCAGGTAGTCCTCGCAGGCGAGACACAGCAGGCGATCGAGTCCGTTGGTAGGCGCCGTTGGCATGGGCCGGTCGACAAATTGGTCAGGCGTCAGGTTCCACAAACGATGGACCCATTCCAACACCTTGGGTGAGCGCTTTTGCATCACGGCTGCTGGAGTCGGGTCACTTGCAAAGTGGCGAAACATGGATCCGAAAAAACCGAAGTCAGCCTGCGTCGGTCGCTCTCCCATCAGGAAGGGTTGCGACGACAAGGCGGTCTGCATTGCATCGAGCGCATCGACGTAGACCGCCTCAATCGCGATCGCGGTCGCACGAGTGACGCCGTCGCCCTGCAAAAAACAGCGTCGCTGACGCGACCGTATCAGCCAGCGCCGCAGCACCACCGGTAGTGGCACGTCACGCATCATGCTGCGTGCCAGTCTGTTGCTGACGCGCCTGGCATCGGGCTCAAAGGACCATCGGTAGTACATGGCCGGGCGCCACAGCCACTCGTCGCCAAAGTCCTCAAGCAAATCGGCAATGAATCGCAGCGCCGGGTCATCGGGGTAGATCACGACGTCGGGCGCTGTCCGTTCAAAATGAGCCATGATCTGCGTGCTGTCGGTCAGCCAGCGGCCGTCCGGAAGTTCCAACTGAGGCATCTGTGCAACGCCGGTGATGCGGGCGCAGCGCTTGAAACTGCGCGTATCCATTTCCACCAACTCATACGGCAAACCCTTGGCGCGCAGATAGGCTTCGAGCTTGCCCGTGAAGTAGGAAACATCGAGTCCGTGAACGCGCAGCTGGGTCATTCCACAAAAACCCGCGCCAGGCGGTCCATTGAGGACCAGTACAAATCGCGCCCCCAACCGGGGCTCGGAAAGACCACTCCCTGATTAAAACCACCAACCCGAACACGTCCGGTCTCGGCGCCGGACTCGATCTTCAGCAGTACCACTTCCTCGCCACCACGGCGGTAGTCGTTGACGACCAGATCGCCGGTCTCGGGGTAGAGCAGCATGTGACTGGCACAGCCAAAGGCGCTCTTGTGCCACAGGGGCGTCAAGACTCTTGCCACGGCGTCGAAGCGCCAGGCCCGCAGATGGCTGTTGGCCGAGTCGTAGCCGACCACGATCTGTCGCTTGACGTCGATTAAGGGTGGATTGGTGATGCTGCCGCCGGCCAGGCCGCAGACCTCCAGTATCTGATGGTCGCTGGCGTCGCTGAGTGAAACCCGGATCAAGCGGTTGGGTGTTGGGCTAACCCCGTTGCCTGTCATCTTGATGAGGTAGCTGTGCTTGCCGTTGTCCATGAACCAGGCATTGCGTCCGCCCAGCACCACGTCCCAGCCATAGCTCTGGAGCGTCGACCCGATGTAATCGAAACGCCAGTCGGTGTCGAACACCAGGCAGCGCGCGGCACGATCCCAGTGATAACGAAAGATGGACCGAACACCGACCACGTAGACCGTGTTACCGGTCGCGCTGAGGCGCGCGATGGAAGGCTCCGGGCAATCCGTTTCAGTGCAGACCGGCCGCAGCGTTTCGGCGTCGATGACGCTGAGTCGCGCGGGCGTCGTCTCGGACAGATTCTTGGTGACGATCAAACCGTTGTCGAGAATGACAAAGGAGTTGTAAGCCTCATTGACCGGGAGCTTCAGCATGGCCAAAGGCTGGCACGCGCGATCAAGTCTGTGCAGGTAGCGGCCATAGACTACATAGAGGTCGCCGTTGCAATGCAGCGCCATGCCGCCCGGCCACATCGGACCACCGGCGAGCCGCGGCGAGCGCCGCACCGTCTTCAGCGTCTGCGGGTCTATCAGTTCGACGCGCGACGTGGTGGCAAGACCGAACCGGGCGCGAATCGCCGAGTGCGTCAGCAGGTAAACCTCGCCCGGCGCGCCAAGCACAGTCATCGTCGACAGCAAGGTTCTTCGGCTTACACAGCTCAAATTCTCGCCTTCACGCAGCACCAGACCCGCACCGAGGTGTACTGCCTGCAGGCGATTCGGGCCACCGTCTTCACCCGGCCACGGCGTCGCCAGGTAACCCGGATGACTCATGGCTTGCGCCGGTGTCGACGCACCACAACCATGCTCGCAAGCGCCGCCACCAGTACAGAAAACCAGATCAGCACCGTCTTGCCGTAGGTCGGAATAACATAATTCACAAGCTGGTTGATCGCGACCTGATGCACCGGGTTGTAGCCCTCAGGCATGGACAACACCTGGTGCGAGCTGGACCAAGCGTCGTAGTCAGCGCGCATCGTTTGAAAGACCTCGGGCATCTGGCTTTGCAAGTCGCGCGTTTCACCGGGGTCGCTTTTGAGGTCGTGCAGATGCCACTGCCCGTCGCCCATCGGCGGGCTGTTCTTTACGATCTTCAGATCACCCTTGAACAAGGCCAGGTTGCCGGCCAACTCATAGCCAATCGCTTCATCGCTGGCGTGAGCTCGCGCCAGCGGGTTCTGCAGCACCGGCAGCAGGCTGCGCCCTGCCAGAGGCGCTATCGCCTTGCCCTTGTAGACCGTGCCGGGTTTGGCAACCTGCGCCAGTTCAAGCAGCGTGGGGACGATGTCGGTGACGTGTGTCATGCCCAGATGCACCTGGTTTTGCGCAATGCCCGGCACGCCGGAGATGATCATCGGCGAGCGGATACCGCCTTCGCCCGCATAGAACTTGTAGGTGTTGAGCGGTGCCACCGACACGCTGGCCCAGCCTGGTCCCGCAATGCCGTAGGCGCCCTTGCCGCCAAGCTTGTCGATATCCTGCGTGTACTGCGTTATCAGCCAGGGCTGAGCTTCGGCGTAGTCCGAACCTTCGGCGCCGTTATCCGACAAAAACACGAACACGGTGTTGTCGTATTCACCGCTTTGCTTCAGGTGTGCAATCAGGCGACCGGCGTCGTAGTCCATGGCTTCCGCCATGCCGGCGTAGACCTCCATCTCACGCTGCTGATAAAGCTTGTCCTTTTCACTCAAGGCGTTCCAGTCGCCGGTGGTGCTCATGGTGACCATGGGCGACCCCGCGGGAATCAGCCCGAGCGCGGCAGCGCGGTCGCGGCGCGCCTTGCGCAGTGCGGTCCAGCCCTCCTTGTAGCGACCCCTGTATTTGTCAATGAACTCGCGCGGCGCCTGCAGCGGCACATGGTTGGCCTGAAATCCGACGTAGGCAAAGAACGGCTTGCTGCTCTGGCTACCAGAGCGCAAGTAGTCGATCATGCGGTCAACAAAGAAAGTGGATGAGTAGTATTCCTCCGGCATGAGGGCGTCCTTGCCATCCTCGAACCAGAAAACCTTGGCCGCGTGCGGCAGGTAGCGCTGCGTTGGCACCCAGTTGTCGGAACCGGTGTCGCCCTGAACAATCGAGCGGTCGAAGCCGCGCTGATCGGGCCGGTTATAGGGTTCGGAGCCGACGTTCCATTTGCCTGTGATATAGGTGCGGTAGCCACTGTTCTGCAGCAGCGTGGCAACTGTCACCACGTTGGTATCGAGCGAGCCCAGGTAGCCAGGTTTTCCCAGGTGTTCCTGCGGCATGGTTTCACGCAGGTTGCCGACGCCGTTGAGGTGATTGTCGACGCCAGTCAACAGCATGGAACGCGTCGGCGCGCACGAGGCGGCAACATGGAAATTGGCAAAGCGCACGCCGCGACGCGCCAGTTCGTCAATGTTCGGCGTCGAGATCTCGCTGCCAAAAGAGCCGACGTCGCTAAAGCCCCAGTCGTCGGCCACCAGCACCACAATATTCGGGCGCACCCTGTCAGCCGCCAGCACGGCGACGCAGCTACTCAAGGCCAATGCGCACGCCAGCGCCCTGACCTTCATTCGACCCGACGTCATGCATCCCCCTTCAGCAGCGCTTGCTGCACCACCCACAGGCGATCCTGTCCCCACACCACGGTAGCACCGACCTTGAACGATGGCACGCCCCACAGGCCCAGGGCAAACATCTCCTGCCGGTTCTGCTCGGCCACCTTGCGCCAGCTCTCATCCTTCAGGGCCAGGCGGGCCGCTTCCCATGACAGACCGCAACGCTCGACGATCTGGCGCAAGCCGCGATCACTGCCGGCATCGATGCCTTCGGCCCAGACTCCGCGCATGAATGATTGCAAGTATTCCTCCCCCTTGCCGACTCGTTCGGCATAGGGAATCAACGCCAGGCCACGCTCGGTCGGACGCCCTACGGGATCGTTGATGCGGCCAAAAGGGATTCCAAGCGTAAAGGCCTCTCGCGCCGCATCCTGACTGATGTAGATTCGCTTTTCCCGAGGCACCGGCAAACCACGCATCACCATCGGCAGCACATAGCGCAGCCGCACCTGTGCGCCGGTGAGTCGGGCCAGCTTGAAAACCCGAAACGTTGCAATCTCCGAATACGGACTGCGCAGCGATACGAAAAAGTCGATAGGTTCCGGTTTGACCAGAGGCACTGCTCGAACCAGATCAGGATCTGGCGGAAACATCAAGTCATTGATGCCGTCGCGTGCCGCGCCGAGTGCCTGCAAACGTCGTTCCAGATGGTGCAGACGATCGATGCCCCAGTACCACTCGCCACCGTAATAGAAAGTGGCGCCGAGGTAGTGGCCGAGGCGCTTTCGCAATGCATTGGCGGTAGCCATGTGCGCCGACGTCTGCGGCGTCAGGGTTGAAGCAGCGCCAGTGTCGTCAGCGGGTGCATCCCAGATTGAGGCCGACAGTGCGCCGGCTTGCGTGACGAAGCTTCCATTCTGTGCCGCGGTCACCAGTTGCTCGGTCACACGCTGCACCTGTTGCGCCGACGGCTGTCTGCCATGGTCGTCAAATTTCA
>CAYHDD010000289.1:0-4810 GCA_964355195.1 uncultured Rhodoferax sp.
TTCGTGAAAGGAAGAACTTGGAATGAGCTACATCATTGACGGCGTGGAACACGAGGCAGACGACTCCGGCTACCTGCTGGAGCCGGTTTTCAGCGAGGACGCGGTGCGGGTCATTGCCGCCGCTGAGGGTATCGAATTGACTGAAGCCCACTGGGAGGTTGTCAACTACCTGCGCGACGAGTACCGTGAAAGCGGCGCCACGCCCAACTTTCGCAACATGCTCAAGGGCATGACCGAGCTGCGACCCGAAATCGACAGCAAGTACCTGTACGACCTGTTTCCCGTCGGCCCCGCCAAGCAAGGCCCCAAAGTAGCCGGCCTGCCGCAGCCGCTGGGCAAAGGAGGCTATTAGTGTTCCCGAACCTCATTGGGGTAATCCTGCTCGGCCTGCTGCGGCTACGATCACTCCCTTAGCATGGCGAAGATCCGGATCAAGAGTCAGTGGTTTGGCGGCGGCGCCGAGAAGACGCCGCAGCAGACCGCCAGTGCCATGGCTTTCATCACCTGGCGCGTGGCGCAGAACACGCTCAAGCAGATGCGCTCGGCCGACTTCGATATCGACATTGGCTCGCAGTACTTTGCCTTTACGCGCGAGCTGCTGGTCTTTCTGATCCAGGTCATCGACCGCATGGCACATGAGCGCATGGCACATGAGCAGCGCACAGCATTCATCACCGCGCTGGTCTGCCGCGTGGCCGAAATTCTGCAAGAAAACGAGGACACTTTGCTCGGCCTGCCACAGGCACCTGCGGCCAGCCACTTCGACCAGTTCATTGACCTCTACAACCAGTTGGCTGAGCACTACGCAGAGTTTGGCCACGACGCCAGCGGGCCGGATTTTTCCTTTGTTCGCTACCTTGGGCATCGCATCGAGCAACTCATGCCGGCCAAAGACCGGCGATGGGTGATTGACCAGATGATGGCGATCGAAGTGCCGCAGGCCATCGACATGGTCCAGCGCGCCTTGCCCGATGTGCTGTCAACCGAGCCACGGGCGCGCCGCACCGGCCGCGCGCCAAACACGGGGGACTGATGGCCTCGCCCTTCGATCTTGACAAGCACTCCGCCTATGCACGCTGGCGTGATGCCAAGCGTGCTCAGCACCCCAGGTGCGCTGAAGAGCTGATCGTCGAGGTGAAGGATCCACGCGCCTTGAGCGCGAGTGAGCTGAGCGCCCTGTTGCAGCGTTGTGCCAGCGCCAACATGGCGATCTACCGCAGCCCGATCACGCTTGAAGACAAGGACCTGGCGCGCCAGCTGGCGCAGCAGTTGGGCCTGCGCCAGCTCGACGCCAACTGGCTGGCCGACGAAGACGGCATTTCGCAGATTGCGGTGGCACCGAATGCCGGCCAGCAAGCCGCCTTTATTCCCTATACCAATCGCCCCATCAAGTGGCATACCGACGGCTATTACCATCCACCCACGCGCCCCATCCGGGCCATGATCCTGCACTGTGTTCGCGCCGCCCCGAGCGGTGGCGAGAGTGCGCTGATGGACCCCGAGATGGCCTACATCGCCCTGCGTGAAGCCGACCCAGCGTGGGTGCGCGCCCTGATGGCCGACGACGCAATGACGATTCCCGAGCGCCTGGACGACGACGGCGTAGCGCGTGCTGCGCAGAGCGGCCCGGTGTTCTCGGTCGATGCGGCCAGTGGTGCGCTGCACATGCGCTACACGGCGCGCACGCGCAGCATTGTCTGGAAGGACGACGCGGCCACCCACGCCGCAGTTGGCTTTCTGAGCGAGTTGCTGGCAAGCGCCCCGGCCTGTCTGTTTCGCCTCAAGCTGCAGCCCGGTATGGGTCTGGTGTGCAACAACGTGCTGCACGACCGTGCCGGCTTCGTGGATGATCCGCAACAACCGCGGCTGCTGCACCGCGCGCGTTACCTGGAGCGCATCAGTGCTGTCGCCGACGTGCTCGACAGTCATCATGGCGTTCGACAGGCCGCGCCAAGTTCTTGAGGCGATCCCAGCCATGTCGCATCAAATCAGTGTCTGGCGTGCCGCGCAGTTGCTTGGTGTCGCGCGCGGTGTTTTGCAGCAGCGCGTGCGTGACGGTGATCTGGCCATCAACGAGGGCCTGGTCTCAACCGATGAGCTGCTCAGGCTCTATCCAGACGCGCAGTTGGAAGAGTCCGGAATGCTGGAGCGCGTGCAGCAAATCCGTGACGAAGCTTTTGGCAAGCGTGTGCGCGAGCGCCTGCTGCCGAGCCAGGAGGTCATGGCGCAGCGCCTGTTTGCGCAAAGCCAGGAACTGGCGGACTTGCGCAAGCACTTGCAGCGTTACCATGCTTTGGTCATCGAACTGCAGCAACGTGTGCGCCAGCTCGCCGTTGAACAGCCTGAAGACGCTTCGCGCGAGGCGCTGGAACAACAAGTCACGCGAGGCCTGGCGCAAGTTCTGGCGACCGAGTCAGTCGATATGCTGGAGGTAATGGATGACATGCTCAAAGTCATGACCGCACAGGTCAAAGTGCACCCGAGTGGTCACGAGTTCGCAGTGGAAGGCCATGCCAACCTGCTGCAATCGGGCCTGCATTCAGGCCTCAAACTCAACTACGGCTGTGGCAACGGCAGTTGCGGCATGTGCAAGGTGCGGGTGATCTCGGGCGAAGTCGCCAAGACGCAGCATCACGACTACGTGCTGTCAGAGGCGGAGAAGGCCCAGGGCTACACCCTGATGTGCTGCCACACCGCCGCCAGCAGCGAGCTGACGCTTGAATTGCTGGAGGCCAGCGGCCCGCAAGATATCCCCGTGCAGCAAATCGTGGCGCAGGTGCACGTGATCAGCGCACCGGCGACCGACACGCGGCTGCTGCATCTGCGTTCACCGCGCAGCCACCGCCTGCGCTTCCTGGCCGGGCAATCGGTGACGCTGGGCTGGCACATGCCTGGTCAGGGCGATGTGCAGAGTAGCTACCCGATTGGCAGTTGCCCCTGCGACGACCGCAATCTGCTCTTCTACATCAGCCGCGACACCGCAGATGAACTGGCCTGCCGCCTGTTTGCTGGTGACATTCAGGTTGGCGCCACGGTGACCATCAACGGTCCAGGCGGCGAGTTTGTTTTGGCCGACGGCCACCGTCCGCTGGTCTTTGCGGCCTGCGACGCCGGCGTTGTACCGATCAAGAGCCTGATTGAGCATGCCTTGTCGCTCGATGCGGCGCCTTCGCTCTCGCTGTTCTGGCTGGCAACCCAGAGTGACGGTCACTTCCTGAGCAACCACTGCCGCGCCTGGTCGGAGGCCCTTGACCAGTTCGAATATGAACTGGTTTCAGACACCGACACCACGCACGGTGCGGCGCAGATAGCGCACTCGATGCGCGTCGACCTGTTTGACATAGACTGTGATTTCTACGTGGCCGGACCCGAGGCCTTCGTCACCGCGCTGCACAGAGAATTGCGTGCCACCGGTGTGGCGGCGGCGCAAATCTTCAGCCAGATTTTGTAGGGGGCGCAATGCAAAGCGCCAGTTACCACGTCAGCAGTCTTGTAGAGAAAGCCATGGGGCAATCCGACTGTGAAGGCGCCGAGTCCTTCGCCCTGATGGTGATCGGTCAGAGCATGGTGCCCGAGTTCAATGAGGGCGAAGTCATCATCATCGAACCGGGCGGCTTGGCCAAGGACGGCTCCTATGTGCTGGCCTTTGTTGACGAAGAGTGGAGCTTTCGGCAATTGCGGCAAACGGGCTCGGCGTGGGCACTGCATGCGCTCAATCCGGCCTTTGCCGACACCGTGCTGAACGACCTGGGGCAAGTACGCGGTGTCATCATCCAGAAAGCCCTGCCGGGGCGTCGCCGGGCATCAAAGTTCTACATCTGAATTTTGATGATCGCCCGGCCTACCGGGCATGCGGACCAAGAACAATGTCCTTGGTCACTGATCAGATAAACAGACAGACGTCTGATTCGCCAGCAAACTTCATAAAAGTGGCGGCGCCGCCGTACTCGATGCCGTCGATGAATTCGCTCGGTTTGAACTCAAACAGATCGACCGTCATCTGACAGGCGACGAACTTGACATCGGATTCCAGGCAAATATCGCGCAGTTCTTGAAGCGAGGCCACACCCTTCTTTTTCATTTTGGCCTTCATCATCATGGTCGCCATCGACTCCATGCCGGGCAACATCTGGACAAACACCGGCATCGGCACAGGCATCGGCATGGCAGGGTTGGCCAGCGGGCTGATCTTGACATCGTCCAGGCTCTTGCGAAGTAACTGCAGGCCATAGAAGGTGAAGAAGATCTGAACGTCCCAGCCGAGCGCGGCGGCGGTCGATGCCAGGATAAACGGCGGATACGCCATATCCAGCGTACCTTTGGTGGCGATCAGCGCCATTTTTTTGCTTGCCATAGAGTATCTCCGTCGTGGTTAGGTGAGTCGGGGAATCAGGCCTTCTTGAGATAGAAGACAAACTTGCTGTTTTCGTTGCCTTGCTCAAGCAGCGCATGGCCGGTTTGCTCGGCAAAGGCGGCCATGTCGCACACTGAACCGGGGTCGGTCGAGATGACGCGCAGCACCTGGCCTGAAGCCATGTTGGCCAACGCTTTCTTGGTCTTGACGATGGGCAGTGGGCAAGCCAGGCCAGAAGCGTCGTATTCCTTGTTGAATTCCATGTCGTGTCTCCGTTAAGTGGCGTTAGATGATGGTTCGCGGTTGCCTTCGAGCTGCGGCGGTAGCCGAGGCTCGCGTGAAACCACCGGCAAGCCTAGCATGCCTGATTCTTGAGGAGCGCTCACGCTGCGTCTATCACCGCGACGGGTAATACCAGCTAGCCCATTGGGATAGCATGGGTTTGAGATCGCTGGC
>CAYHDD010000290.1:0-4798 GCA_964355195.1 uncultured Rhodoferax sp.
GCCCGTGCGTGACAGGCCCATGCAGGGCAAGCATTGGCTACTGTGACAGCGTCCAACCCTTTTGTGCGCAGACCTTACGAAATCTGCGCGGCTGCCAACGCGCAAGCACAAGCCATCGTCACCTACAACTTGCGTGACTTTGACCCTGCAAAGCTATTTGGCATTGCCCTCTTGACCCCAGAGCAGACCTTTCGACAATTTCAGCTTCCTGTACAAAGGAGTTCCAAGCCATGAGCAGTTATGCCCTGCGCCTACCCGAATCGCTCAAGCAAGCCGCTAAGCGGATTGCCGCCGCCGACGACACCACGATGAACCAGTTTTTCGTCGTAGCCATTGCTGAAAAAATCAGCGCAATGGAGACAGCCAAGTTCTTTGAGCAACGTGCTGCATTGGGCACGGCCGGTGCTGCGCAAGCGGCATGGGACAAGGTGGGCGCCCGTACTGCCCTTCCAGACGACGACTGGACCCAATAGAAAGAGCCGCTCCGCGCTTCGGCAGCAAGCCCGCCGGGAACCAGTTCCATGCGCCCCGGTACATTGCCGAGCTGACCGGAGAGGAACAGCAGGTTGCCCACCCGCGCGCCTTGCGGGAACGGGGCTTGTGCTGGAAGCAGGCGGCCAGAATTGAAGATCACACCTGGCGGCAGGTCCGGACCGGCGGCAGTGCTTGGGGCAGCGGGCTACAGCGCGCCGGGCGACTGAGCTTCAACTTGGGTCGGCAGGGCGAATATTTTCACAAGCTCGGCCTTGCCTTTCACCTTTACCTCGCCGAGTGCGCGGGCCGCCGGGCGGACCCTCATGGCCTGGAGCGTGGCGTCGCTGACGATGATCGCTGTGCCGTAGGCCGGATCCTTGGTCAGCCCTTCCAGCCGGGAGGCGAGGTTCACGCCGTCGCCGATGACCGTGTAGTTCAGGCGCGTGTTGGAACCCATATTGCCAGCGACGACGCGCGCCGTGTTGATACCAATGCCAAAGGCCAAGACCGGTTGCCCTTCGGCCGCGAGCTCCTGGTTGAGGGTGTCAAGGGCGCGCACCATGTCGCGTGCGGCGGCGATCGCCCGCTCCGGCGCATCTGCCAACGCCACCGGCGCGCCGAACAGCGCCATGATGGCATCGCCGATGTATTTGTCGATCACCCCGCCGTGCTGCTCGATGATCGCGCTCATTCGGTCCAGGTAGCGGTTGAGCAGGGCCAGCACGGCCATGGGCGCCAACCTCTCGCTCAGCGTGGTGAAGTCGCGCAGGTCACTGAAAAGAATGGTGACCTCGCGCTCCTCGCCACCAAGCTTGAGGTCGGACTGGAGCAACTGGGTGGCGATCTCGGGTGACACCACCTTGCCCAGCAGGTCGCGCACGCGATCCCGCTCGGCGAGGCCGACCGTCATGTGGTTGAAGGCGTCGGCGAGCTGACCGAGCTCATCCTCGCGCGGCAGTTCAATGTGACGGGTATAGTCGCCCGCCGCGACCAGCTTGGTGTGGTCGGCGAGTTGCTGTAGCGGTCGGCTGACGCCACGGGCGATCCACAACGCCGCCAGCAACGCACCAGCCAGGGCGGCCAGAGAGATGTAGAGAACTGTTCTTTCCAACTCCCGGGTCGGTGCCAGCTCGGCCGTGAGGGAGCGCTGGAGGGCGATGCGCGCCGGCCTCTCACCTAACAGGTCGAGCGCTTCGAACTGGGTGACAAAGTGCTCGCCACCGAGCGAGAGTGTTTGCGTACCCAGAGCTGCTGCCCCTTGCGCCACCGAGTGGCGGGCGACGCTGTCAGCCATGCTGGCGTCGAGCGTCGTTGACAGCACCCGCAGGTTCGACGCGCCCGGGTTGGAGGTGAAGGTGACGTCGAGCAGGGTGGTGCTCTTGATGGCGTTGGCAAAGGCAGCGTCGATCGGGTAGGCCAGGCCAAACCAGGCCGCCGCATGGGGGTAGGGAGCGTAGAGCGGCACGACCACCAGCACGTGGAGCTTGCCCGCAAGATAGGCATAGCCGCTGGCCTGTTCCGTGTCCTGTGCGCTGGTCCGACGCATGAGTTCGGCAAAAGGACCGGGTGTTGCGGTCCCAAGCACGTCGTCCGTCATCGCCAGCAGTTCAGCGTCCGGGGAGAACAAGGAGATAACCGGCGCCCTCACCCGGTCCGTGTAACTGAGCAAGACCGAGCGCAGGGTTGCCTTGTCCACCGGATCCTGCATCAGCAGCGGCTTGATGGCTGCGTCGGCGCTCATGATCTTGGCACTACTGGCAAGAAAGTCGATACGCTCTATCAGATTGTGGCGGAACACTTTTGCGCCGGTTTGCAGGTTCTGCTCAATGTGCTTGCGGGCATTGGCTTCATTGGCCCGCGTGACGAGCAGGTAGACCGACACCTGCACGACCGAGATGAGCCCGGCCAGCAGAAGCATCAACTGCTGGTTGAAGCGGCGCAAGCGCAAGATACGTAAAACCACGTGGGTCAGTAGTAGTTGCCCGACTTGGTGCCGCCACCGCGTCGGAGACGTTTGTCGGCCCGCAGCGTCAGGGTGAAGTCCCGCCTGGGGTCGGCCTGCGACACCAGCGTGACATCCTGGCTGACGCCGGCCGGGAGTCGCGGATGCCAAAGGTCGAGCCGGTAGCGTCCAACCGGTGCGGACACGGTCGCCATGCCAGCGCTGTCGGTCTTGGCAAACCAGGGGGTCGGCACAACGACCAGATAGGCCAGCATCCAGTCGTGGATGTTGCAGCCCAAGACCACAACCCCAGGCACGTCGAAGACGAACGATTCTTTGCTGCCGGGGTTGTAGAGTGGCAACTCAAACTTCTTGGCCCTGGAGAGCGAGTAGACGTGATGCTGGACCTTGTCCTGATTGGGAAAAACCACGCGCGTACCGGTCTGCACGACGGCTACGTAGCTGGTGAATTCCTGATTTTTCTGTGCGATCACGCGCGGCGTCGCGCTCGCCGCACGGGCGACACCGTCCAAAGGCACTAGCGACACCACAGCATCGATCAGCGCTTCACCGTTCGCGCCCTTGAGCATGACGGAGAGTTCGGCGGCGCTGGCATGGACGGAGGTGAGCGCGAACCACAAGAACGGGAGCCAGAGGCGGATAGGCGCAGGGCAGATGCGCCTGATGAAAGGTGTAATACTGGCCTTCACGCGGTTGAAAGGCCTATTTGTAAGCCTATTGGTTTGTTGACGACTTGAATCACCCGGACGGTCAGGCGTGCAGGTCTTCGTACTTCTTCATCCACTGTTCGGGCGTCTCGACGAAGTCCGGATTGACGGAAATGCAATCGGCCGGACAGACCAGCTTGCACTGGGGTTCGTTCTCCGCGCCCACGCACTCGGTGCAGCGCAGCGGATCGATGACGTACAGCGGGTCGCCGACGCTGATGGCTTCGTTGGGGCAAGCCGGCCGGCAGGCGGTGCAGTCTTCGGTGCTGATCAAGGCCATGTTGGTTTCCTTTGCGTTCAATAGGGGGTAGGGAGAATCAGGCAGCGACCTGCGCCTCCAGTTCAGCGAGTTTATTGTGCCTGAAGGCGCCCCACAGCGCCGCACCGATGGCGTCGGCGTAAATCGAATCGGCGTGCGCCCGGGCCGTCACCGCCACTTTCTCGGTCACCATTTCTTCCTGGATGGCGGCCAGCAAGCCGCTGTCGAGCGCCAGACCGCCGGTGATCAGCGCGGTGCCGGTCTTGATGCCGGTGATCTTGAGCAGTTTGACGATGCGCGAGGCCATCGACATATGGATGCCCTTGAGGATGTCAGCGGTAGCGATGCCGCGCGAAACCATGTTGATGACGTCAGTCTCCGCCAGTACGGCACAAATGGAGCTGACCTTTTCCGGGTCTTTCGAGCTTTGCGAGAGCGAACCAATTTCTTCCACCGCCACACCCAGATAGCGTGCAATGTTTTCCAGAAACTGGCCGGAACCGGAAGCGCACTGGCTTGTCATCTTGTAGGACAGCACTTTGCCGCGTTCATCGATGTAAATGGCACGGCCGTTGAGGGCGCCGATGTCGACCACGGCGCGCGCGCTCGGGTCGAGAAAGATGCCGCCTCGGGCATGTGTGGTCATGGAGTAGAAGTGCCCGGTGGCGAACTTGACGTTTTCGCCCTCGCCGGTGGTGGCGACGTAGTCGATGTCGTCACGGCTCAAGCCGGCGTCGGCCATCACGTCATGAAAGCCCTGCTCGGCCAGGGTCATGGGGTCGCGGCTGCGAATGCGTTCGCAACGCTTGGCGAGCCATTGCTGCGAACCGTCTGCGTTAGAGCGAAACAGCACGGATTTGACGGCGCCGGAGCCGATGTCGATACCGATGGTGGTAATGCTCATGATGGTCTTGCTTCTGCAATTTTGCCGTCGTCCACCGCCGCGCGCCAGGCGAAGGTGGCGCCGCCGATGGCGCCGGTGTAGATCGAGTCGGGGTCGATGTTGATGGTCAGCTCGCCGTAGTTCTCGCGTATCAGATCGCGCAGCGCCTTCACGGCGGCCTCATTCTTGGCAACACCACCGGTAAAGGTGAACTGGTCACGAATGCCGCCAGAGCGCGCCAGGATCGACATGGCGCGCAGGATGATGGCACGGTGCAGGCCGGCCATGATGTCCTCGCGTTTGTCGCCCAGCGACAGGCGGTCGCGCAGTTCGGCTCCGGCAAACACGGTGCAGGTGGAGTTGATGCGGATGGTCTTGGTCGACTTCATCGCCATTGGCCCGAGTTCGTGCAGGCCCATGTTCATTTCGTCGGCGATGTAGCCCAAGTACCGCCCGCAGCCGGCGGCACAGCGGTCGTTCATCTGGAAGCTCTCGACGATGCCATTTGGGTC
>CAYHDD010000291.1:0-4769 GCA_964355195.1 uncultured Rhodoferax sp.
CCCGCGTGGCGCTGGGTCTCACTGTCACCGTCAGCGCTCACCAGGCTCAGGTTGCCCACCACTTCCTTCAGGCTGGCATGCAGGGACCGAGGCATGTCGGCTCGCAGTATCAACAACTCCGCTACACGCTCGGGCCTGATAACGTCGCGATAGACTTTTCGATAGATCTCAAAGCCGCTCACGCTGCGCAGGATGGCACTCCAGTGATAAAAGTCGTATTCATCGTCCCGCTCCTTTGCTGCGCCCAAGAATTCGCCCTCGACGGCGTGGTACTTCACGTCCAAGAGGCGCGCCGTGTTGTCGGCGCGTTCCAGGAACGTCCCCAATCGCATGAAGTGCAAGGCCCCGTCCATCAACATCGTCCCTAGCGTCACACCGCGCGACAGGTGCGAGCGAAACTTGACCCATTCAAAGAACTGGCTGGGGTCGCGTTCGAATTCGCGGGTGCTGATCAGGCGCTGCACCTCAAGCCAGGTCTGGTTCGTCGTCTCCCAGACTTCGGTGGTGAGCGTGCCGCGCACCGCACGCGCGTTTTCGCGCGCCGCTTTCAGGCAGGAAATGATGGAAGAGGGATTCTCCTGCGAGCTCACCATGAACTGCGTCACGCGCTCAGGCGTGATTTCGCCGTACAGCTTTTGATAGGTGGGCAGCAGTTCGCTGATTGACAACAGCCCTTGCAATCCCACTTGCGCTGCGGCAGCAGACTGCGGCAGGAGCGAAGTCTGGTAGTTCACGTCCAGCATGCGGGCGGTGTTCTCGGCCCGCTCTGTATAGCGTGACATCCAGAACAGATGATCGGCAGTGCGACTCAGCATGAAGCTTCCTTTGGTCAATTCAGAACGAAATGGGGTTGGGGGGTCAGCGCCCAACAGTTCCTTGTTCCACAAGATTTTCCAGGATCCAGGTGTCCTTGGTGCCACCGCCCTGGGACGAGTTCACCACCAGCGAGCCCTCCTTCAGAGCGACTCGCGTGAGGCCTCCCGGAACCATCTTGACGGTCTTGCCGCTGAGCACATAGGGCCGCAAATCAATGTGGCGCGGCGCGATACCGCTCTCCACAAAGGTCGGGCAGCTCGACAGGCTCAGGGTAGGCTGGGCGATGTAGCGACTCGGATCGGCCTTGACCGCCGCGCGAAAGATGTCGATCTCTGCCGCTGTGGCCGCCGGTCCGACCAACATGCCGTAGCCACCTGCGCCATGCACTTCCTTGATCACCAGGTCTTTCATGTTCGCCAGGGTGTAGGCGAGGTCATCGGGGTTGCGGCACACATAGGTCGGCACGTTGTTCAGGAGCGCCTTCTCACCCAGGTAAAACTCAACCATCTTGGGCACGTAGGGGTAGATCGACTTGTCATCGGCAACACCGGTGCCGACGGCGTTGCAGATGGCCACGTGGCCGACACGGTAGGCGTCGATCAGCCCGGCGCAACCCAGCGTGGACGTGGGGCGAAACACCTTGGGGTCGAGGAAGTCGTCGTCCACGCGCCGGTAGATCACGTCCACCCGCTTCGGGCCGCGCGTGGTGCGCATGTAAACAAAGTTGTCTTTGACCATCAGGTCTTGCCCCTCGACCAACTCCACGCCCATCTGCTGGGCCAGGAAGGCGTGCTCGAAATAGGCGCTGTTGTGCATGCCAGGCGTCAACACCACCACCGTGGGTTCGGCGGTCGTGGCCGGGCTGCTCGCGCGCAGGGTCTCCAGCAGCACATCGGGATAGTGCGCAACGGGCGCGACGCGGTGGGCGTTGAAGAGTTCGGGAAAGAGCCGCATCATCATCTTGCGGTTTTCCAGCATGTAGCTCACGCCGCTGGGCACGCGCAGGTTGTCCTCCAGCACGTAGTACTCGCCCTCACCGGCTGCATTCGGGGCGCGCACGATGTCGATGCCCGAGATGTGTGAATAGATCGCGTTGGGTACGTCCACGCCCATCATCTCGGCTCGGAACTGGGCGTTGCCTTCGATCTGCTCGCGCGGCACCACACCGGCTTTGATGATGTCCTGCCCGTGATACACGTCGTGGATGAAGCGGTTCAGGGCCGTTACGCGCTGCACCAGACCACGCTCCAAAAAGTCCCATTCGTGCGCCGGGATCATGCGCGGAATCAGGTCAAACGGAATGAGCCGCTCCGTGCCCGCACCTTGTTCATCCTTCTCGCCATAGACCGCAAAGGTGATGCCGACGCGCCGAAAGATCACCTCGGCCTCTTCGCGTCGACGCGCCATCATGTCGCTCGGCTGACGCGACAGCCAATCGTCGTAGATCTTGTACTGGTCGCGGATCTGTGCGCCCTGAGTGAAAAACTCGTAGGGCAACCGGGTGTACATTTCGTCGAACTTGCGCATGAATGGCCTCTCGTGAAGATGTAAAGCAAAGTTCGCGCCACACGCATGCTGCATGGAAGACGAGCGGAAAACGCATGGCGTGGCGCGGGACTTGCATAGCCAAATATATCCGGCATGTACGCTCGCGTGCAAAATGATGCTGCCTCGCCCTCGATTTTCACCCTGATTTCCACCGAAAACGGCCTATGTCCATCCACGCTGCGTTGAACCACGTCACCCACTACAGGTACGACCGGGCGGTCAACCTGGGTCCGCAAGTGATTCGTCTGCGCCCTGCGCCGCATTGCCGCAGCAAAATCATTTCCTACTCGCTCAAGATCGAGCCTGCGGAGCACTTCATCAACTGGCAACAAGACCCGTTTTCCAACTACCAGGGGCGGCTGGTGTTTGCCGGGAAGACGCGCGAATTCAAGGTCACGGTCGATCTGGTGGTCGAGATGGCGGTGTACAACCCGTTCGACTTCTTCCTCGAACCCGGCGCCGAAAAGTACCCGTTCAAGTACGAAAACCTGTTGAAACAGGAGCTTGCCCCGTACCTTGCGGCCGAGCATCTGACCAAACGCCTGAAGGCCTTCCTGGCGCGCATTGACCGCAAAAGACGCCGAAGCATCGACTTTCTGGTGGATGTGAACCGCATGGTGCAGCAGGACATCAGCTACCTGATCCGCATGGAGCCGGGCGTGCAGACGCCCGATGAAACGCTCAAGCTCGGGTCGGGTTCCTGCCGCGACTCGGCTTGGTTGCTGGTGCAGTTGCTGCGCCACTGCGGCCTGGCTGCGCGCTTCGTTTCGGGCTACCTGATTCAGCTCAAGCCCGACCTGAAGTCGCTCGACGGCCCCAGTGGCACCGAGGTTGATTTCACTGACCTGCACGCCTGGTGCGAGGTCTATCTGCCGGGCGCAGGCTGGGTCGGGCTCGACGCGACCTCGGGCCTGCTTGCCGGTGAAGGGCATATCCCGCTGGCTTGCACGCCTCAGCCCTCGGGGGCGGCGCCGATCGAAGGCGGCATGGACAAGTGCGAGGTAGCGTTCGAGCACCATATGGCGGTGACGCGCATCTATGAGTCACCGCGCGTGACCAAGCCCTATACCGAGGAGCAGTGGGCCGATGTCATGGCGCTGGGCCAGACCGTGGACGATGAATTGAAAGCGGGCGACGTGCGCCTGACGATGGGCGGTGAGCCCACCTTTGTGGCGGTCGATGACAGGGATGCACCAGAGTGGAACATTGACGCCCTGGGACCAACCAAACGAGGATTTGCCACCGAATTGGTGCAGAAACTGCGCACCGAATATGGGCAGGGCGGATTCCTGCACTTCGGCCAGGGCAAGTGGTACCCGGGCGAACAACTGCCGCGCTGGGCGCTCAACGTCTACTGGCGCGCCGACGGACAGCCGGTGTGGAGCAACCCGGCGCTTTTCATCGATGAACGGCGTCCCACGCATTACACCAGTGCCGATGCGCTGCGCTTCATCGAGACACTGGCAGCCAAGCTGGGCGTGAGCGACAAACATGTGCACAGCGCCTACGAGGACGCCTGGTACTACCTCTGGCGCGAGCGTCGCCTGCCTGTCAACGTTGATCCCTTCGATTCAAGACTCGACGACGAAATGGAGCGCGCCAGACTGCGCCGCGTGTTCGAACAGAAACTGGACTCGGTGGTGGGCTACGTGCTGCCGCTCAAGGGCGCGGCCGTGCCACGCTCGGTTACTCCTCAATGGACCACCGGCCCATGGTTCTTGCGCGACGAACGCATGTACCTGATGCCGGGCGATTCACCCATGGGACTGCGCCTGCCGCTGGATTCGCTGCCCTGGGTGAGTGATGCCGACTACCCCTATGTCCATGCCCAGGACCCCTGCCAGGATCAGGTCGATCTGCCTGCGCACGAAAGTTTGGCGGCGCCCTATCTTGCGGGAAGCGCTGAGCGACCCGAAGCAGCGCACCGCTTTCAGAGCGCATCCCAGTCAACAAAAGCATTGAGTCCGGCCGCTGCGCAAGGCGCCCGGCAGGCCGAGCCGGCCGATTTCGTCCGTGCTCCTGAGCGCCAGGAGTCGGCGCACTGGGTCACCCGCACCGCGCTCTGCGTGGAGGTGCGCGACCCGCGCCGTTCCAGCGGCCCCAAGGCTGAAAGCATTGGGGAGAAATCGGGCGTGCTTTACGTGTTCATGCCGCCGCTGGAAACGCTTGAAGCCTATCTGGACCTGCTGGCTGCCGTCGAAGCCAGCGCCCAGGAGTTGCGCATGCAACTGGTGCTGGAGGGTTATCCACCGCCGCGCGATGCGCGCCTCAAGCTGCTACAGGTTACGCCCGACCCGGGGGTGATTGAAGTCAACATCCACCCGGTGACGAACTGGGCCGAACTGGTGAAGAACACCGAGTTTCTGTACCAGGTGGCATTCGAGTCGCGCCTGTCCGCCGAGAAG
>CAYHDD010000292.1:0-4762 GCA_964355195.1 uncultured Rhodoferax sp.
GCGAAGACGCGGAGAACAAGTTCCTGCCCTTCTACAACGAGACCGGCATTCTGGAGGACAACCCGTTCGAGGTGCTCGACATCAAGGGCGTTGGGCAACTGATGAAGATGGCGGTGCGCCAAGGGCGCGAGACCAATCCGGACCTGAAGGTCGGCATCTGCGGCGAGCACGGTGGGCATCCGGGCTCGATCCACTTCTGCCACTACATCAAGCTCAATTACATTTCCTGCTCCGGGCCCCGTGTGCCCATTGCGCGACTGGCGGCGGCGCAGGCAAAATTGATGGAAGAAAGCTACCGCGAACCGATCTGACGACTGAGCCACAGCGCCGCTTTGTCGGCGTTTTTTGCGCTTCTTCGCACTGTCGTGCGGCCCGTCGCATGGTGCGTGCTTTTCGTCGGCGGGCGCCCTACATTCTCTTCAACCGGCCATGGTGGCCTGAATTGGAGAGATGATGAACTACCGCATGGGTCGCACCAGTCGCTTGATCAGTTTCGTAGGCGCCGTGCTGATCACCGCCAGCATCAACAGTGCCCTGCTCTGGACCTTTGAGTCAGCGGCGCAAGACGCCTCAAACGGCCAGAGTGCAGTATCGCAACTTGTCACGACACCTCAGCCGGGTGCCAAGTCCTGACTTCCACTGGTACCGTGCCCTCACCACAACCAGGGCACAAAACACTTGTTGGATCGACTGTAGGCCGCGTAGCAGGCGTGCTGCAGCTTTGTATCCAATGCCCTTCCAGGGCTGTCTTCACGCGCAGGACCAGCGCCCGGGCCGTCAAGCCCAGCAGCTTTGGGTTCGTTGGCGACATTTCACTCATGGTGTGATTCTGACACTGGCCGCTGACGCTGGTGTCTGTCGCGCTGTTGGCAGCGCGTGCGCATTGCCGGGTACGATGGTGACTTTGGCGTAACTCAACTCAACTCACCTCATGCTTCAAGGAATTCATCGTGACTGAACTTGTGTCCTATCAACTCGAAGACGGCGTGGCCACGCTGACCCTTTGTAACGGCAAGGTCAATGCCGTCTCCCATGAGGTGCTGGCGGGCTTTAACGCTGCTCTCGACCGCGCGCTGCAAGATCAGGCGGTGGTCATCATCACTGGCCAGGCCGGCGTTCTTTCCGGCGGCTATGACCTGAAGGTCATGATGTCGTCGCCGCAGCATGCGATTGATCTGGTGACGGCGGGCAGCCAGTTTGCCCGCCGCATGCTGTCGCACCCGTACCCGATCATCGTCGCCTGCTCCGGCCACGCCGTCGCCAAAGGTGCCTTCATTCTGCTGTCAGCCGATTACCGCGTCGGCATCGAGGGACCCTTCATCATCGGTCTCAACGAAGTCAAGATCGGGCTGACCATGCACCATGTCGGCCTTGAAATCGCGCGGGACCGCCTCAGCAAGGCCGGCTTTCAGCGCTCGGTTGTCAATGCCGAAATGTTCAAACCTGCGGCGGCGGTCGAAGTTGGTTTTCTGGACGCCGTGGTGCCAGCCTCCGAACTGATGAACGCCGCGCTCGCCATGGCCCAGCATCTGAAGAGCCTCAATATGCGCGCGCATGGCGCGACCAAACTCAAGGCGCGCAAGACTCTGCTCGACACACTGGACAGGGCAATTGAAATCGACAAGGTCTCCGGTCTGGCGTGAGCGCAGCCGGTCTCAAGCCATGAGTCAGGACTTTCCCGTTCGCTACATCAGCCCTGTGTTTCGCCCACCGAGCGAAGCGCAGTCGCTGATTCTGCCGCTGACCAACGGCTGTTCGTGGAACAAGTGCACCTACTGCGAGATGTACCGCGCGCCGCAGAAGAAGTTCGGCGCGCGCGACGAGCAGGAAACCCTGGACGCCATCCGTCGCTGCGGTGAAGAGCTTGGCAGCGAGGTGCAGCGCGTTTTTTTGGGCGACGGCGACGCCATGGTGTTGTCGACCCGGCGCCTCATGGCCTTGCTTGCGGCCATCCAGGAGCACTTGCCCAAGGTGCGCCGCATATCAACCTATTGCCTGCCGCGCAACCTGCGCAACAAGTCGGTGGCGGAACTGCTGGAACTGCGCCAGGCCGGGCTCAGCCTGGCCTACATCGGTGCCGAGTCGGGCGATGACGAAGTGCTGCAAAGGGTGAGCAAGGGTGAAACGCTGGCGACCACGCGCGACGCTCTGGATAAATTGGGTGTGGTCGGCATCACGCGCTCGGTGATGCTGCTCAACGGATTGGGTGGCCGCGTCCTGTCCAGGCAGCACGCCGAGAACTCGGCGCAATTGATCAATCTGACCCAGCCCGAGTTCCTGGCCACGCTGGTGGTCAGTTTTCCGCAGGGAGAGGAGCGCTTTCGGCAGGGCTTTGCGCAGTGGGAGCCACTTGACCAGCGCGAGTTGTTTGTCGAAATGGAACAATTTCTCCAGGCACTGGAGCTCAAGCGCACCGTGTTTCGCAGTGATCACGCCTCGAACTGGCTGGTTTTGAAGGGTGTCCTGGGTGCCGAGAAGGAGCGTCTCCTGGCGCAGGTTCGCCAAGCCATTGACAGTCCGCAAGCTGCCCGACTTCGCCCCGCGTGGCAGCGCGCCTTGTAGATCCCGAACGGCCTTAGCGCCGGGTCGGCAGACTCCACAACCACAAGCCGGCCACCGCACAGCAACCGGCAGGCACCCAGCGCAGGTAGCCCGTCAAAAAGTACCATCCCATCAAGGAACTCACCAGCATCATGGCCCAGGCCAATTGTTTGGCCGTCAGCGGTACCGCATGGCTCTCGTGCCAGTCGCGCAGCATCGGGCCAAAACGCGGGTGCTGGAGCATCCAAAGCTCACAGCGCTGGCAGCCGCGCGCAAAACAGAACGCTGCCAGCAAGACAAACGGGGTGGTCGGCAGCAAGGGAAGCACAATGCCCACGATGCCTGTGCCCAAGGCCAGCACGCCAGCCAGCAGCCACAGCAAACGCACCCAGTGTGGACTCCGGGCGGGGGTGGTAGCGGGTTCTGGCATCTGAATCGGCGAGGCGCCTGCCATGCGCCGCTGAGGGCCAGCCCTAGTCGGCCGCCTCAATCAGTTGGCTCAGAATCTTGACGCCTATTCCGTACTTGCCATCGACCTCTTCTACCCGAACCGCTTCCCCCTGGCAGGACCATTTCAACTTGCCCCCGGGAGTGTTCAGGTCGATGAAGAAATCGATATGCGAGCCCAATTCGATCTTGCTGGTCTGCAAGATGTACAAACCACTGGTACTGATGTCGCGTGTGAAGCCCTGGACCCCGTTGACGGTGGTAGGAAGCTTTGACTTGACTCTTGCCCGGCGCATCAGTTTGCGCTCGGGGCTTGGCTGTCGCGTTGTCATGATTGTCTAATCCTTATGATCTGGCCTCTAAGCGGCATCACTACAAATGGCGAATTCTGGGTTCACAAGGTTAACTGATTTTTTGCCAACTGACAGGTCGTCGTGGATGAATTTTGGAGTCGTGCAGTGATGAACGGCAGGTCGAGTGCCACAGACGGGCAAGACGAAACACCCGCATATACCAGCGATGCCCTACCTTGCCCAGGATTTCGACGAAGACAGCCCAGCGGGTTGCTCCAGGCGCAGGGACCGTGCCGTGATCCAAGCAGCGCGCTCAAGAACAGCGCATTCACTCGCTTCAATTGAGTATCAAACTCTCATCGCTGATTGTTTGCGACGACGCGCAATGAGGCCCATCAGGCCCAAACCAGACAGCATCATCGCGACGGTCTGGGGTTCGGGAACGGGGTTCACCAGCGGCACGTAGGTCCAACTCCCGTGGTCGGCGGTCTCTAAGTGGATGAGACCGGCCAACGACTGTGCCCGGCTGATCGGCACGAACGCGTCGCCCGTTCCCGCGCCCTTGACGGTCAGCGTGTTGTGCTGCGCGAAGCTTGCGTCACCCACGAAATAGATATCGTCCGGGTTGCCGGACGTCACGTCGACTTGCAGATTGAAGCCTCCTTGAGCGGTTACTGCATTAAAGTAGTAATTTCCCGATGACAAGATTACCGTCGGGTTTTGTGCTGATGTTGCCAACCTGCCGGGCGCGAGTGTCAGGGAAAATCCGTTGCCGGAAGAGACGGTCTGATTCGCTCCGTCAGCCATGAAACTTGCCGCCGCCGACATGCTCGTGATCTCGAAGGTGGTGCCGGAAGGTGCCGTCGCCCCCCCTGAGGCCACAGCGCCACTCCCCAACGTGTAGCTATTGGCAATAACCTGACGCGGCGACGTTGAACTGCCAACAGTGAGATCTTGGCCAAAGGTCAAGTTACCGCCGGCCAGGGCAGAACCGTTAAGCTGAGCAGGATAGCCCTCCAGTGGATTCCCTTGCTGGAAGAGGTCCTGGTTGCTGCTGATATTGCCGTTGAGGAGCGTGTGTCCACCGATCGAAGTCTCGTAGCTGGTACTGCCATCGGTGCTGGCCCCGCCGCCTGGGAAGATCATGAAGTCGGGCAACGACCATGCGGATGCTGCTTCTGCAACTGCCAGCATCACAAAAAGTCGGACTGAATTGCGTATTGACATTTTCTTACCTCTTTTGGAAACCCTGACTGCGAGAATCAAACCCGGCACGGGCTTGCATTGCCCATGCAACATCGATTGGATGATCGCAATGTACGAGCGGACGCCTGGAGAGTTGTGTCCAAAATGTGCAGTAGATGTGAACTCGGCGGACAGAAGTGGTCCGACAAATCTGAGCAGCGAGACAAGTGGAAGCTCAGCCTGTTTTGACCGGCTGGGCGCAAGCCCGGCGAGAAGGAGTTTTCGTTGTGAAGTTG
>CAYHDD010000293.1:0-4744 GCA_964355195.1 uncultured Rhodoferax sp.
TGCCCGCAGGCGTGGCGCCGATGCCTACTTCATCAAGCCGTTCAGCCCGCTTCAGGTATTGGACTGGGTCAGGAGCCACCTCAAATGAACAGTGATGCCGCCGCGCGCTTCAGCCCTTGATGAGGAGTTGAAATGGATTTGTATGCGCCCGTCAAACCAAGCGTTCTGATCGTCGATGCCTCCCCGGCCAATTTGTCGCGTCTGGCTGACCTGCTGCACGAAGCCTACGCCGTCAAGGCGGTCAACCATGGCGCCGAGGCGCTCAAGGTCGTCAGCCAGGAGATGCCGGATCTGATTCTGCTTGACATCAACATGCCCGATATGGACGGCTATGAGGTGTGCCAGCGCCTCAAGGCAGACCCTTTGACAAGCCACATTCCGATCATCTTCATGACCGGCAGAGCCGGGAAACGAAACGAGGATCTGGGGATGGAAATGGGCGCTGTGGACTACATCAGCCGCCCCGTCAGCCCTCCGATCCTGCTCTCCCGGGTGAATGCCCATCTGGCTTCTGCGGCCACCGGCAAGACTCTTCGTCTGAGCAGCGATTATCTGGACTACGAGGCATTCAAGCACACCCAGGAAATGGTGGCCTTGCAGGATGTGGTCATTGTGGCGCTTGCCACGCTGTCAGAGACCCGCGATGTCGATACCGGCAATCACCTGTATCGGACGCAGCATTACGTCAAGGCGTTGTGCAATCGTCTGCACCTGCATCCCCGTTTCAGGGATTTCCTGAGCGAGGACATGATCGACATCCTGTTCAAGTGCGCGCCGCTGCACGACATCGGCAAGGTTGGAATCCCGGATCGCATCCTGCTCAACACCGGACGTTACAGCGCCGAAGAATTCGAGATCATGAAGACACACCCGGAGCTGGGGCGCGACGCTATCGATAAGGCGCAGAAAGTAGCCCGATGGCCGATCAAGTTTCTTGAGGTTGCAAAGGAACTCATCTATGCGCACCACGAGAAGTGGGACGGCACCGGTTATCCGCTCGGGCTCGCTGGAGAGGCAATTCCGATCTCGGCACGGTTGATGGCGCTTGCAGACGTTTACGACGCGCTGGTCAGCCGTCGCGAGTACAAGGCTGGCATGTCGCATGCGCAGGCGGCGCAAATCATCGTCGATGGTCGCGGTTTGCACTTTGACCCCGACGTGGTGGACGCCTTCGTGGCGCTGGCCGATGAGTTCCGGGCAATTGCCGAGCGTTATGCCGATACCGATCAGGAACTGCGGCACAAGTCAGACCTTGTTTCGCGCGCGGTCGAACTGGCTTTACTGCGCTGACAATCCAGGATCGAAGCAAGTGGTGTGCACCGCGCCGTTCCCCGCATGATCTGAAGTTACGAAAGACCCGGTTCAGTGAATAAATCAATTGCTTTGGTTCTGCGCTCATGCCTGCTGGTGGGTCTGCTGGGCAGCGCGCTGTGCGCTAGGGCGCAGGATGCCCAACGGCCACTGACCATTGGCATCGTGCCACAGCAATCGGCCAGCCGGCTGGCCGAGGAGTGGGGGCCGCTGCTGGCTGAAGTGAGCCGACGCGCAGGGGTTGTGCTGGTGTTTCGCACAGCGCCCAACATTCCTGGCTTCGAGGAGCGACTGAGCAAGGGCGACTACGACCTGGCCTACATGAACCCCTACCACTACGTGGTGTTTCACTCGGCCGCCGGATACCAGGCCTTTGCCAAGGAACAGGATCGCCGCCTTAAGGGCATTCTGATCGTGCGAAAGGATAGCGCCTACCGAAAGCTGGCCGATCTGACCGGCAAGACAGTGATTTTCCCGGCGCCAGCCGCCTTCGCGGCCAGCATTCTGCCGCAAGCCGAGTTCGGCCGTTTGAAGATTGCGATCGACGCCAAGTTTGTTGCCTCGCATGATTCCGTCTACCGCGCGGTGGCCTCTGGTTTGCAGGAGGCGGGCGGAGGCATCCAGCGTACCTTTGAGGCAAGTCCGCCCGAGGTGCGCGACGCGCTGCGGGTTCTGGCCGAGACTCCCGCCTACACACCGCACGCCTTTGCTGCACATCAGCGCGTTGCGTCTGCAATGGTGTCAAAGGTGCTGGCGGCAATGGTCTCATTGGCCGACGACGAAGTCGGACAACGCTTGCTGCTGCCACTCGCGTTCAAGGGGATTGTCGGCGCGCAGGACAGGGAATGGAACGACATCCGGGCTCTCGACATTGATCTGCTGAAGCGCTATAGCCGACAATGAACCATGCGCTTTCGCACCAAAACCATTGTTGGCGTGGCGATCATCGAGGTGGTGCTGCTGGCCGGTCTGGTTGGCAGCGCCTTGTCAATCCTGCGCGAGTCCAATGAGCAGGAGTTGACGCGCCGCGTGCGACTCGGCGGCCAGTTGCTTGCGGTCGCCTCCAAGGACGCGGTGATCTCGCAGGATTTGGCCACACTCGACAGTCTGGTCGCTGAGGCCATGGCGTCCGGTCAGATCGTTTACGCGAGTGTTCTCGACGCGAGCGGCACGGTCATGGCGCGCCAGGGCAACGCAGCACTGTTTTCCCGGCCTTTTCGGCCCGACACACACATAGACCAGGTCGACGACGGCATCTTTGAGTTGTCCACGCCGGTGCTGGCGGGCGGCGTCCGCTACGGCGAGGTGAGAGTTGGCGTTTCCCTGGATCCCTTGAACGTACTGCTGGCATCGGCACGGCGCTGGGCAGCAGGAATTGCCTCGATAGAGATTGCTCTGGTGGCGCTTTTCTCATGGCTCTTGGGGAGCTATCTTGCGCGCCAGCTGCTGGCATTGCAGCTGGCCAGCAAACGCTATGCTGCCGGCGATTTTCTGCATCGGATCGTGGTCAAGGGCGACGACGAACTGTCGCAGACGGCCCTGGCTTTCAATCAAATGGCAGAGCAACTGCGCGAAAGCCGGAATCTTGTTGAAGCCGAGAACCTCAAGCGCCAGCAGGCGCAGTTGGAGGCTGAAAAGTCAGGCCGGCTGTTGAGCGAGTCGATCAGCAGCATCGCCCAGGGCTTTACCATCTATGACGATGAAGACCGTCTGGTCCAGTGCAACGAGGCCTATCTAAGGTTCTACGAGACCAGCCGCGATCTGATCGTGCCCGGCAATACCTTTGAGATGATCGTTCGACAGGGTGCTGAGCGCGGCCAATACAGCGAGGCCGTTGGCAACGTGGATGCCTGGGTCAGACAGCGCGTTGCGCAGCACCAGAACGCCAGTGGCCAGGCAATAGAACAAAGGCTGGCAGACGGCCGCTGGCTGCTGATCGTGGAGCACCGTACGCCCAGCGGCTTCATTGCCGGAAACCGCATTGACATCACCGAGCTCAAGAATACGGTCCAGGCACTGGCTGAGAGCAAACAGCGCTGGGAACTGGCCGTGAGCGGCGCGAACGACGGCATATGGGACTGGAATCTGCAAAGTGGCGAGATCTACTTTTCTGAACGCTGGAAGAACATGCTGGGTTACAGCAGCGACGAAATTGGCGCAGCCCTTGAAGAGTGGAACTCGCGCGTGCATCCGGACGACCTTGCGCACGCGATGTCCGAACTGCAGCGCCACCTGCGCGGCGAGACGGATTATTATCAGAGCGAGCATCGCATGCGCTGCAAGAGCGGCGAGTACATATGGATTCTTGACCGTGGCCAGGCATTGTTCGATGGGGATGGCAAGGCGTTGCGGATGTCGGGTTCCCACAGCGACATTACGGTGCGCCGCGGGGCCGAGGCGCGCGCGCAGGAGCATGCTGAGCAGCTCAGCGCAATCTTCGACCTGAGTCCGGACGGCTTTGTCTCGTTTGACAGCGCGCGCTGCGTCAAATATGTCAGCCCGGCCTTCACCCGCATGACCGCGATCGAGGCGTCTGAAATAATAGGACTTGGTGAGGCCGAGTTTTCACAGAGGCTGACCGGGATAGGCCTGCCAGAGGCGCCTTTTCGAGGCATGGCAGCGTTGCGTGGAAGCGGAACTGACGCTGACCGACACCGGCGCCAGACCTTTGAAATTGGCGGCGCCAGCAAGCGCGTGATCGAGGTCGGTCTGCGTGAATCGAATACGCCCCGCGTGTCCCACATCCTGTACCTGCGCGATATCAGCCACGAGACTGAGGTGGATCGGCTGAAGAGTGAATTCCTGTCAACGGCGGCGCACGAGTTGCGAACCCCGATGGCCAGTATCTACGGCTTTGCCGAGGTCTTGTTGACGCAGGAACTCGATGAGGCCAGTCGCCAGGAGTTTCTGGCAATCATTTTCAGGCAATCCGAACTGATGGCATCCATCCTCAACGAGTTGCTGGATCTGGCGCGGATCGAGGCGCGCCGGGGTAAGGACTTTGTGTTCAAGGCAACCCAGGTCCAGCCCCTGGTGGGTGAGGTGATACGCGAACTCAAATTGCCGCCGGGGCGCTCGCCGCCGGCACTGGCTGCTCCCGCGGCGCCTCTGTACATCCTGGCGGACCACAAAAAGGTGCAGCAGGCAGTGCTCAATGTCCTCTCCAACTCCTACAAGTATTCTTCCGCCGGCGATGAAGTCAACATCAGCGTTGAAGACAGACCGCATTCAGCGATGGTGGCGATACGGCTGACCGATCACGGCATTGGCTTGACGCCGGCGCAGCGCGAGCGTGTCGGCGAGCGCTTCTATCGCGCTGACACGTCGGGAAAAGTGCCGGGAACGGGACTGGGCATGAGCATTGTGAAAGAGATCGTTCTGCTGCACGGTGGCGCGCTCGAGATTGAAGGCCAGTTGGGACAGGGTACTTGCG
>CAYHDD010000294.1:0-4742 GCA_964355195.1 uncultured Rhodoferax sp.
GCCCAATACGCAGGCCTGCGCCGTCGACCTGGCTTTGCCAGGCACTTTGCCGGTGATGAACAGGGGCGCCGTAGAACGCGCCATCCGATTCGGACTGGCGGTAGGTTCGCGCATCGCGCCGCGCAGCATTTTTGCGCGCAAAAACTACTTCTACCCCGATTTGCCCAAGGGCTATCAGATCAGTCAATTTGAAATTCCCGTGGTGCAGGGCGGTCAGGTGGAGTTCTATCTCGGTGACGAGAAGAGATCGGTACGCCTGGTGCGTGCCCATCTGGAAGAGGATGCCGGCAAGTCGCTGCATGAAGACTTCGTCGGTCAAACTGGTATTGACCTTAACCGGGCAGGTACGCCTTTGCTGGAGATTGTCACTGAGCCCGATATGCGCTCCAGCGCCGAAGCGGTGGCCTATGCCAAGGAGTTGCACAAGATCGTCATGTGGATCGGTATTTGTGACGGCAACATGCAGGAAGGCAGTTTTCGCTGCGACGCCAACGTTTCGGTGCGCAAGCCAGGTGCGCCGCTGGGCACACGACGCGAGATCAAGAATCTCAACAGTTTCAAGTTCATGCAGCAGGCCATGGATTTCGAGGTGCGCTGGCAGATCGAACAACTTGAGGATGGCCATTCGATCGAGCAGGCCACGGTGTTGTTCAACCCCGACAGCGGAGAAACCCGCGCCATGCGCAGCAAGGAAGACGCCGCTGACTATCGGTACTTTCCTGACCCGGACCTGCCGCCGCTGGTGATTGCCGATGCATGGGTGCAGCGCGTGCGCTCAGGAATGACGGAGCTGCCGCGTGCGATGGCCGAGCGCTTTGTGAGCGACTACGGCTTGTCTGAGTACGACGCCAGCATGCTGACGCAAAGCCATGCTACCGGTGCCTATTTCGAAGCTGCGGCCAAGGCCAGTGGCCAGGCCAAGCTGACCAGCAACTGGATCATGGGTGAGATCTCGCGGCGACTCAATGCCAGTGAGCTTGAGATCACCCGGTCACCGGTTGACGCGGCGCAACTGGCGCAATTGGTGGCTCGAATCGCCGACGGCGCCATTTCCAATAGTGCGGCCAAACAAGTGTTTGATGTCCTTTGGAGTGAAGCCGGCTCTGATGTGGACCAGGTGATTGAAGCCAAAGGCCTCAAGCAGATAAACGACAGCGGTGCGCTGGAAATCCTGGTCGATGCGGTTTTGGCTGCCAACCCCAAGAATGTGGGCGAATTCAAGGCCGGCAATGACAAGGCGCTCAACGCCCTGGTCGGCCAGATCATGAAGGGTAGTCAAGGCAAGGCGAACCCGCAACAGGTCAACGAGCTTCTGCGCAAGAAGCTCGCTTGAGATAAGAGTCTTGGGGCGGCCCGGCGCTTCAGGTCTCACGCCCCCCACGCTCGGCACTTTGTGTCCGCGCTGCCCCCCCACGGAGGGCTGCCTGGCTTGGGGCGGCCCGGCGCTTCAGGCTAGCGGGCTTTGCTGGCGCCTGGGGTAGCAACACGAGCCTGCGCCGCCCAGAGCAGCTTGAGGCGTGCCAGCTCTTCGTCGAAACGCGCGTTGACGCGTTTTGTTTCGGCGTCCTGATCGGCGATAAAGCGCGCCTGCACAGCCAGACTTTGGGCCACCTCTTCGACCTGTCGGCGTACCGAAGGTGGGGCTCTCTTGGGGTCTTTCTTGTAGAACTCCATCTCATCCATGACGGCGCGGCGCTGAGCCTCCAGCTCCCGCACACGGTTGAGTGCGGCCTGCTTGACCACCTTGATCTGTTCGACCGCCAGCGCACGCTCCTCGTCATGCACGGCCCTGTTGGGGTAGCGCACCAGCAGGGCGCGGTCGCGCCGCTTTTCTTCAACCAAGCGAGCCTGTTCTTCGAGCGCCACCTTCTCTTTGGCTTCGATCTCGCTGCGTTCCTGCGCCGTCAGGCTAGGGCCGATCTTGGCCTTCACGGTGCCGCTCGGGTTGAGCAGTTTTTGCTCGCGATCAATGCAGTCCGCGATCGGTCGATCCGAGGTCAGACGGCGACCCTTGGCATCCACGCAACTGTAGATTTCAGGCGCTGTTGACGACGCTGTCTGGGCCAACGCAGTGGCCCCGAGCGATGCCAGCAGCAAGGCAGGTATAAGTTTGTAGAACGCGGTTTCGTGTTGTGTAGGCACGGTTAGCTTTCTGTGACGCCATAACGTTGTTGATAGACCAGGACCGCTTGCCTGTGCAACCTCAGCTCGGGAGCGCACTGCTGATCCAGATAGTGAATCAAATCGGCCAATCCGGCAATGGCACAAACCCCAAGGCCAAGTTGGCTTCGGACGTACTGAACCGCACTGTGCGGGACATCCCGGCCAGCTTCGGTGGCCATCTCCTGGCGGTCCAGTGCAATCACGACCGCGTGTGGCGTCGCGCCGGCAGCACGGATGATGGAGATGGAGTCCCGAATCGCAGTGCCGGCGGTGATGACGTCGTCGACGATCAGCACTCTACCGCGCAGCGGTGCGCCGACCAGCGTACCGCCTTCTCCGTGATCCTTGGCCTCTTTGCGGTTGTAGGCAAAGGGAACGTTGCGTCCCTGGCGCGCCAGTTCGATGGCCAGCGCCGCTGCCAACGCAATCCCCTTGTAGGCCGGGCCGAAAATCATGTCGAACTGAAGACCACTGTGGATCAGGCGCTGTGCATAGAACTGTGCCAGACGACCCATCTTGAGGCCGTCGTCGAACAAACCGACGTTGAAGAAGTAGGGGCTGATGCGGCCGGCCTTGGTCTTAAACTCACCGAAGCGCAGTACGCCGCAGTCGAGCACAAAGCGCAGAAAGTCCTGCGCCAGACCGGCACCGTCGGCGGCTTCGCTACTATTCGTTTCTGCACACTCTGACACAGGGGGATCCTTGTTTAAATTGACCAGCCTAAACCTCAATGGCATTCGCTCCGCGACCAGCAAAGGCCTTCAAGCCTGGTTGACCTCGGCCAGCCCTGATTGTATTTGTGTACAAGAGGTCAAGGCGCAGGCGAGTGATGTGCAAGGCCGGTTTGAGCAGCTCGCCGACTTGAACGGGCACTTTCACTTTGCTCAAAAGAAGGGATATTCAGGCGTTGCGGTCTACACCCGGTTAGAGCCAAGCGAGGTCCTTGCGGGCTTTGGCTCCAGCGAATTCGATGCAGAAGGGCGCTATGTTGAACTGCGATTCGACCGGGCCGGGGTCAAGCGTTCCATTGTCAGTTGCTACTTTCCCAGCGGCTCGTCCGGGGAGGAGCGCCAACAAGCCAAGTTTCGCTTTCTGGATGAGTTCTATCCTCATCTGGAGAAGCTAAAGGCAGAGCGCGAATTTGTGCTGTGCGGCGACATCAACATCGCACACCAGGAAATTGATTTGAAAAATTGGCGAAGCAATCAAAAGAACTCGGGTTTCCTGCCGCAAGAACGTGCCTGGATGAGCAAGCTGCTGTCGGATGCCGGAGTGGTGGACGTATACCGTCAACTTCACCCGCATGCGACCGAGCAGGCCTACACCTGGTGGAGCAACCGGGGACAGGCCTATGCCAAGAACGTGGGCTGGCGGCTGGACTACCATTTGGCCACTACAGGGCTGGCGCGCGGCGCCCAGTCGGTGTCGATTTACAAGGGTGAAAAATTTTCGGACCACGCGCCGTTGACGGTTGAGTACGACTGGCGTATCGACTGACTTCAGGCCTCGCGAAGTGTGCCGGCGCCCCAGGTTTGCAGGATGCCCCGGTGCTCAGGGATGTTCTGCAGGAAGCCATCGCGCAATGCGTCATCGTCAATCAAGGCGGCGGCTGCCAGCAGTTCGGTATGGATGCTGTGCAGGAGCAGCGTAGCGCGCGGATCGTTCAGGCGGGCCAGGGCTTGCTGGCAGGTAAGGCGGATCAGGTAGGGCGACTCGCTTCCTTCCAGGCCAGCGCTGCTGCCGAGCTGCGCCAGCAATGGTTCGACCCAGCGTTGAGCGTCGCTGATGTCGTCTAGCGCCAGGGCGACGCGTGCCAAGCCGGCGCAGGCATCGTGCTGGGTTGCATTGTCGAGTTGAACCGCGATTTCCAAAGCACGTTGAAAGGCGGCCGTGGCGCGATCCGGCTGCGCCGCGGCGAGTTGGGCATTGCCAAGAGAGCACTGGGCCATGGCTTCGAAGATCGGGCTTTGAACTTCCATGGCCATCGTCAGCGCCGCCCGCGCGTGCGTCAAGGCCAGTGGTGTGTCGCCCACGCGCAAGGCCAGCGCGGACAAATTGGTGAGCGTATTGGACTCGGTGCCGCGGTCACCCACGCTACGGCTCAGGCGCAAGCTATCGTCCAGATACTGACCAGCTCGGGTGTGCTCACCCAATCTGAGCCAGCCATTGCCCAGATTGCCCAGCGCGATGGACTCGTTACGGCGATTGCCAAGCTCACGGTTGATCTGCAAGTCCTGTTCGTCCATTTCAAGCGACGCGACCTGGTCGGCCTGGTTGTCGGCGATGACGGACAGCGCGTTGAGAAAGAGTGCTTCGAGAGCGCGCGCTCCCATCTGGCGGGCCGTGCTCAGTCCAGCGCCGGCCAGAACGTAGCCGGTGACATCGTCACCCAGGTAGGTCAAAGCCAGTGCCAACCGCTGCTGAGCATGCAATGCCTGGAGTGAATCTTGCGCGCGCTCGGCCAGGCGCATGGATTCACGCGCGGCGCGCTCCATGCCGACGTAGTCGCCGGTGTGCATGGCGTAGCTGCTGCGGCGGTGTTGGACTTCGGAGCGACGCCGGTCATCCGGGAGGCCTTC
>CAYHDD010000295.1:0-4732 GCA_964355195.1 uncultured Rhodoferax sp.
CAGCTTACGAATTCACCGATTTCGAATCCACTCCGCGTAGCGGCTTCGTCCAACACGTCTGTCAACGCGGACGCTGCGCCAGTGGGCGTTATTGAGGTCGGCTGTGTCTGGTCGTTCATCGCTTCGTTTCCTTTCCGTGGGGCGCAGCGCCGGTTACATCGGCGTTGGGCTTCAGAGTTCGGAGTATCCGTCATCGTGCGAAGCAGACTTTTTTGCAGGAGGTGACATGATCAAGCTCTATCAATTTGCTCCGGCCTTTGGCCTGCCCAACGCCAGTCCGTTTTGCATGAAGCTGGAGACCTATCTGCGCATGGCGGAGCTGCCGTTTGAGATAGTGCCAGCGAGTTTGCAGGCCTTGCAGAAGGCGCCAAAGGGGAAGATGCCCTACATCGAGGACGACGGCAAGTTCATTGCGGACAGCGGTTTCATCATCGACTATTTGAAGGCTTGTTACGGCGATACGCTGGACGCCTGGATGAAAGCGGAGCAACGCGCCGTGGCGTTGGCGTTTCAGCGGCTGCTCGAAGAAAACCTCTATTGGGCGGTAGTCCATACGCGCTGGGTCGAGGAAGACGGCTGGCAACTGACGCGCGTCGCCTTCTTCGCTGATTTACCGCTTCCGCTCAAATGGATCGTGCCGGGCTTCGCGCGTCGCGGCCTGCGCGGACAACTGCGCGGTCAAGGGATGGCGCGCCACAGTGCGGACGAGATCATGGCGATTGGCAAGCGCGACATCACGGCGGTGGCCGATTTTCTGGGCAGCAAGGACTACGTGATGGGAGGCAGACCCTGTTCCCTCGACGCCTGCGTCTACGCCTTCGTGGCCAATCTGATCTGGGCGCCGGTCGAATCAGCACTCAAAGTTCATGCGCAACGCTATCCGCATCTGCAAGCCTACGGCGAACGCATGCGCAGCCGCTACTATCCCTGACCCGCATCGAAGTCGATCCAACTCAAAAGGAGACAAGGCATGCCACGTACCGTTCAACAACTTTTTGACCTTTCCGGCAAGACCGCGCTGGTTACCGGCGGCTCGCGTGGCCTCGGGCTGCAAATGGCGCATGCGCTGGGGGAGGCTGGCGCCAGGATCATGATCAGTTCGCGCAAGGCCGAGGATCTGGAGCTGGCCTGCGCCGAACTCCAGGCGGCCGGTATTGACGCGCGCTGGATTGCCGCTGACTGTGCCAAGGAGTCCGAGATCAAGCGCCTCGCCGGCGAAACCCTGCAGCGCCTCGGTGACGTCGATATTCTGGTTAACAACGCTGGTGCTGCCTGGGGCGCGCCGGCGGAAGATCATCCAATCGAGGCCTGGGACAAGGTGATGAACTTGAACGTGCGCGGCTATTTCATCCTGAGCCAGCAGATTGCCAAGGTCAGCATGATTGCCCGGCGAAGCGGGCGCATCATCAACATTGCATCGATCGCCGGTCTGAACGGCAATCCGGCCGGCCTGAATACGATTGCCTACAACACGTCCAAGGGTGCCGTGATCAATTTCACGCGGGCTCTGGGTGCGGAATGGGGCAAGTACAACATCACCGTCAACGCAATCTGCCCCGGCTTCTTCCCAAGCAAGATGACTGAGGGCACGCTCAAGGCCCTGGGAGAAGAGACACTGGCCGCTGCGGCACCGCTCAAGCGCTTGGGGGACGACGAAGATTTGAAGGGCCTGTGCGTGCTCTACGCGTCCGACGCTGGCAAACATATCACCGGGCAGTGGCTGGCCGTGGATGGCGGTGTCAGCGTGGTGACCGGTGGTTGATCAGGACTTTGTGCCGGAAGAGCCTTCAGCTGACGCGGCACCGAATTTTGGCCTGGGCGTAGGTGCCAGCATCCCCTTCGTCACTCACTTGGGCTTTGAGATGCGGCTTTTTGAGGGTGGCCTTTCCGAGCTGGCATACAGTCCCAGGCCGGAGCACCTCAATTCATTTGCCGTCACGCATGGGGGTGCCCTGATGACCTTGCTGGATGTGACGATGGCAGTTGCCGCGCGCAGTGTGCAAAAGGACATGGGCGTGGTGACGATTGAGATGAAGACCAGCTTCATGCAGGCGGCGCGCGGCGCTCTGATCGGCAAGGGCCGGTTGATGCACCGCACGGCGACGATGGCGTTTGTCGAAGCTACGGCCTTTGATCGGGCGGGCCGCGCCTGCGCCCACGCCACCGGTACATTCAAGTACGTCAAGCCCCTTCCGACCGGACCCAGACGCGCTAATTCCCTTTCAGCTATTTCAACCGATTGAACGCATCTATCAGGAGCACCCATGCGACAAAACAAGCAGATTCATTTGGACAACCGGCCGCAGGGCGAGGCGCTTGCCAGCAATTTCAAACTGGTCAGCAGTGAGGTACCCGCGCTGCAAGACGGGCAGGTGCTGGTACAGCATCAGTTTTTGAGTCTGGACCCCTACATGCGAGGACGCATGAACGACGCCAAGAGTTACGCCCAACCCCAGGCCTTGGGTCAAACCATGGGCGGAGGCACGGTGGGCGAAGTGATCGAATCCAAAAATGCGAAATTTGCCGTCGGTGACAAAGTGGTGGGCATGGGAGGCTGGCAGGAATTCAGCGTGGTGGATGCCGATCAGCCGGGCGCGCTTCGCAGGGTCGACACACGCTTCATTCCCCTGAGTGCCTATCTGGGGGCGGTCGGCATGCCCGGTGTGACTGCATGGTACGGCTTGGTGAAAATCATCGAGCCCAAGGAAGGGGAAACCATGGTCGTCAGCGCCGCCGCTGGCGCCGTCGGCAGTGCCTTTGGGGCGCTGAGCAAGGCGCGTGGCTGTCGCACCGTGGGTATTGCCGGTGGCCCTGACAAGTGCAGGTACGTGGTCGAAGAACTGGGCTTTGACGCCTGCATTGACTACAAACGGTATCAGGACGCTGTGTCCCTGTCCAAAGCGCTCAAGGGAGCTTGTCCGAATGGCGTCGATGGCTACTTTGAAAACGTCGGTGGCATGGTGCTGGACGCGGTGCTGAGCCGCATGAATGCCTTCGGCCGGATCGCCGTTTGCGGCATGATCGCCGGTTACAACGGGGCGCCAGTACCTTTGACCTATCCGGCGCTGATCTTGATGAACCGGCTGAAAGTTCAGGGCTTCATTGTGAGCGAACACATGGAGGTCTGGCCTGAAGCGTTGAAGGAATTGGGCACTCTGGTAGCGAATGGAAAATTGCGCGCCCGCGAGTCGATTGCCCAAGGTCTCGATGCTGCACCGGAGGCCTTTCTCGGTTTGCTCAAAGGCAAAAATTTTGGCAAACAGCTGGTTAGTTTGCATGGCTGACATCACCTTGCACGACGACGCCAGTTCGCCGCGCTTGGAAGAAGTCCGGGTCGTGCAGGTCCACTGCCCCCTCGGGGGGTACGTACTTAACGCTGCGCCGCCGACATGAGTCAAGCTACGGAAATGCAGTGGAAACTGTCAGCCTTCGATGCATTGAGCGGTGCCGAACTGTATGAGCTGCTGCAACTGCGGACGGAAGTGTTTGTGGTGGAGCAAAACTGTGTTTTCCAGGACCTCGATGGCGCCGACGCTCAGGCCCTGCATTTGATGGGGACGAGCGCCGGCCAATTACTGGCTTATGCGCGTTGCCTGCCTGCGGGTGCCAAGTTTGCAGAGGTCAGTATTGGTCGAGTGGTGACGCGCCGGTATGCCCGTGGCCGTGGCCTTGGGCACCTGTTGCTGCGCCAGGCGTTGTCTGCGGTCAGCAAGCAATGGGGCGTGCAAGCGATTCGCATCGGTGCGCAAGCGCAACTGACAGCGTTTTACGCTGGTCACGGTTTTGTCGACGTGGGCAAGCCCTACGTCGAAGACGGTATTGATCACCTGGAAATGGTGCGCCAACCCTGAAGGCGCAAACCTGGAGTCCCCACATGATTTCTGATTTCAAGAACAAGACCGCCGTTCTCACTGGTGCTGGCTCGGGCTTTGGTCTTGAGTGCGCCCGCATCGGCGCCAGACTGGGCATGAATCTGGTGCTGGTCGATGTGCAGCAGGACGCACTTGAGCGCGCGGCAGTGGAGCTCAGTGCTGTTGGCGCTGAGGTGCTGGCGGTTAAGGTGGACGTCTCGAAGGCCGCCGAAATGGACACCTTGGGAGGCAAGGTGTTTGATCGCTTTGGCGCACCACATTTTGTCTTCAACAATGCCGGCGTCGGCGCCGGTGGCCTGATCTGGGAGAGTACCGCGCAGGACTGGGAATGGGTGATTGGTGTTAACCTGATGGGGGTGGCCCACGGCATCCGAGTCTTCACCCCGATAATGCTGGAAGCCGCCTGCGCTGATGCCACGTACCAGGGCCATATTGTCAACACGGCCAGCATGGCGGGTTTGCTGAATGCACCCAACATGGGCATCTATGGTGCCAGCAAGCACGCCGTCGTGAGCATGAGCGAGACCCTGTACCAGGATCTCGCACTGGTCACGACGCGGATCGGCGCGAGCGTTTTGTGCCCCTTCTTTGTGCCGACCGGTATCACGCAGAGCCAGCGCAATCGCCCGGCTGATTCGCCTACAGCCAAACCCACACGCAGCCAGCTCATCAGCCAGGCCATGAGCGACAAGGCAGTTGGCTCGGGCAAGGTGTCGGCGACACAGGTGGCACAAAAAGTGTTCGACGCGATCAGCGCCAACCAGTTCTACATCTACAGTCACCCCCAGGCGATTGGTTCAGTTCAAAGCCGCTTGGAAGACATCATGCTGGGGCGCAACCCAACAGACCCGTTTGCGCAC
>CAYHDD010000296.1:0-4730 GCA_964355195.1 uncultured Rhodoferax sp.
GATTCAAGAGCGCTTCTTGGGCTTGGCCTTTGCCGCGGGCTTCGCCTTTGCTGCGGGCTTCGCCTTTGCTGCGGGCTTCGCCTTTGCTGCGGGTTTGGCCTTTGCCACAGGTTTTGCCTTTGGCTCCGCCTTCTTCTGCACCATCTTGACTGTTACAACCCGCACGCTCGAAACCTTTGTCGGACGCGAGTTCTTCACTGGTCTGGCAGTGCGCTTTCTTGGCTGCCTGGACGGCACAACACGCAGGCTGATTGAAGTCAGGTGCTCCAGACCACTCGGCCCTGTGAGTGCCACACCTGACACAATCGGGGCACTGAATCCGCCGGAAAACTGTGCCACGCCGTCCAACGCAAACTGGTCCGAGCGAACGCCGGTAAGAACAAAATTCACTTCTGTTACCCGCCGCGCCGAGTTTCGCGTACCGCAAAACTGACCCACTCCTACCATCGCAAGCGGCTCGCCGCCCTCCAAAGTCACCCCATACGCCAAATCCAACCCAACCGGCTTGTCCGGCCATATGACCTGAAATCCCTCCAGGCGCAGATCGCTGCCTGGTTGGCCAAGCGCTTGCCCCTCGCCGACCGCAACGTCACCGGTCCGCTCGACGTGACCAACAATCGAAATGCCCTTCGCCTCAATTTGAATTTGATTGGGCGCAACCGGTTGCAGACTGCCCACAAGTGCGGACGGTGGAGCTTCCAAACCAATCCGGTCCACCCGGAGTTGGGGCGTCACCGCAGCTTCATGCTCAACATAGGCGGTTACCAGCACCTCGACCGGCCCTTCACATACCTGCATGACTATGCAGTCCGAACCGTCGCGCAATAAGGAACCCTGCGTTCTGGGGTTTCCCATCACCTCGTAGCGGCCCATGCCCCCCGGCGCGCGCGCAATCGACAGCGGCGGCAAATCGCCACCGGGGTGGCGCAAGATATAAAATCCGGGCTGCAAATTAACGAGAGCGCTTTTCATTTCCATATTGCCACCTTCCCCATTTCCACTGTGAACATTTCGAATGACGGTCAGTTTATCGTAAAAATCGCATCAGAACTTCCACGCTGTCCTCGAGTTGACCATCAAGACCCTGCAGTTCAATGTCAGGGTTGGTTGGTGCTTCGTAGGCACTGCTGACACCGGTGAAATTGGGCAACAAGCCAGAGCGTGCCTTTTTATACAGACCTTTGACATCTCGTCGCTCGCACAACTCCAGCGACGTATTAACAAACACCTCGACAAACTTTTGCGCTCCAATCCGTTCCCGAGCCATTTCACGCTCGCTCCGAAAAGGTGAAATAAAAGCCGTAATGACAATCAAGCCTGCATCCATCATCAGCTTGGCCACTTCGGCAACACGGCGGATGTTCTCCACGCGGTCGGCGTCGGTAAAGCCCAAGTCGCGGGTTAGCCCCTGGCGTACATTGTCACCATCGAGCAGATAGGTTCGCCTTCCCTGGGCATGCAGCGCCACCTCCAGTGCGTTGGCAAGCGTCGATTTGCCAGAACCCGACAGACCGGTAAACCATATCACCCTGCCCTCATGGCCATTGAGTCTTTCCCGGTCCAGACACGTAACAGACAAAGCCTGCCGGTGAACGTTTTGCGCCCGACGCAGGTTGTGCGTAACCATTCCAGCAGCTACCGTGGCATGGCTGAATCGATCAACCAAAATGAAACTACCAAGTACTTTCGATGTCTGATAGCTGTCAAACGTCAAGGGCTTGCTGATAGCAACATTGCAGACAGCGATATCGTTCAACCCCAGTTTATTCACCGCCTCATGAGCCAGGGTGTTGACGTCAACCCGATACTTGATACTGGTAAGAGCAGCACCCGCCCACTGGGTGGCAAGTTTGATGTCGTAACTGCGCCCGATCAGGCCCGCATCTTCATTCATCCAGACCACGGTAGCTTCAAATTGGTCCGTCATTTCCAGCGGGCTCTGGCCAAGCGACAAAACATCCCCTCGTGAAGCGTCGATTTCACGCTCCAGACGCAAGGTCACCGCCTCCCCCGTACCGGCCCGCGTGAGCAAACCATCCATCGTCACTATCTCCGCCACGCGCGCGCTTTGACCGGAGGCGCTAACCCGTATCTCATCGCCCACCGCCACACTGCCATCTTCCACCGTGCCGCTAAAACCCCTGAACGCCGAGTCAGGCCGGCTCACCCCTTGAATAGGAAAAACGAACTTGCCCCTGCCTCTGTGGGCAATCTCTACCGTCTCCAGATAACCCATCAGGGTCGGCCCTGCAAACCACGGGGTGTGCCCAGAACGCTCGGTGATGTTGTCCCCCTTCAGGGCCGACAAGGGAATAGCGGTAACGCTCTCAAAGCCCAGCGTGGTCGCAAATTGCAAAAAATTCTCGTGAATACGCGCAAATGCAAGGGCATCAAACCCAACCAGATCCATCTTGTTAATGGCCAACACAACATGGCGAATTCCCATCAGCGAAACCAGATAGGCATGGCGACGCGTTTGCGTCAGAATGCCCTGTCTTGCGTCCACCAATAGCACCGCCAGGTCTGCAGTCGAGGCACCTGTAACCATGTTGCGGGTGTACTGTTCGTGACCCGGTGTATCGGCCACAATAAACTTGCGCCGGTTCGTTGCAAAAAACCGATAAGCCACGTCGATCGTAATACCCTGCTCGCGCTCGGCCGCCAAACCATCAACCAGCAGCGCAAAGTCGATCTCGTCGCCCTGCGTACCGTACCTCTTTGATTCGGTCTTGAGCGCTGCCAGCTGATCATCAAACAGTTGCTGCGCCTCCCATAACAGGCGCCCTATCAGCGTGCTCTTGCCATCGTCCACGCTTCCGCAGGTTATGAATCGCAACAGATCCTGCTGCTGCTGCTGCGCCAAAAACTCTTCAATAGAAGCGGGTGGCGCTGCGACGACTGAGACTTTGGAATTTCGCACCATCAAAAGTAACCCTCCTGCTTCTTCTTTTCCATGCTGGCCGAAACATCGCTGTCAATGGCACGCCCCTGGCGCTCTGAACTGCGGGCTGCAATCAGTTCCAGAATGATTTCTGGCAAATCGGCCGCACCAGACTCTATGGCACCGGTCAGGGGGTAACACCCAAGCGTGCGAAAACGCACCTTGCGTGCCTCCATTCTTTCGCCCGGCAGCAAACTCATTCGATCATCGTCCACCAGCAGCAGCATGCCGTTGCGCACCACCACCGGCCGGACCTTGGCAAAGTAAAGAGGCACCACCGCAATACCCTCCTGATAGATGTACTGCCAGACATCGAGCTCAGTCCAGTTTGAAAGTGGAAAAACGCGGATACTTTCACCCAGGTTTTTGCGCGTGTTGTACAAGCTCCAGAGCTCGGGGCGCTGATTCTTGGGGTCCCAGCGATGCGTTTGCGTGCGGTAAGAAAAAATGCGCTCCTTGGCGCGCGACTTTTCTTCGTCACGGCGTGCGCCACCAAACACCACGTCAAACTTGTACTTGTCGAGCGCCTGCTTCAGCCCCTCCGTCTTCGTGATGTCCGTATGCAAGGCAGAACCATGATCAAAGGGATTGATATTCTTGGCAATGGCGTCGGGATTGATGTGTACCAGCAGATCCATGCCGCTCTCGCTGGCCATGTGGTCGCGGAATAGATACATCTCCTGAAACTTCCAGCGCGTGTCCACATGCAGCAGGGGCAAAGGAGGCGGCGCCGGGTAAAAGGCCTTGCGCGCCAGATGCAGCATGACCGAACTGTCCTTGCCCACCGAGTAAAGCATGGCCGGGTTTTCGGCTTCGGCCACCGCCTCGCGGATGATGTGTATGCTTTCCGCTTCCAAACGCCTGAGGTGCGGCGTGCAAGTCCGCAAGCCGTGGGCCAAGCGCGGCTGGCGCTTGAGATCGAGCACCGGAGCGTAGCTCAGCACAGACACGCTGATGTGCTTCAGATCTGGCAGCAAGCGGCACAAACCAACCAGTCGACCGTGCGGCAGCAGGACAATATCTTTGCCAATATGGCCTTGCAGGTCTTGCAGCGCCGCCACCAACTCCAGCTCATCGGCTTGAGCGGCAGGCAACGGAACCCAGTAGCGCGCGCCCCGGGCATCGTTGACATGCAGACAATCGTGGCCACTAGGCAAATTAAAAAGCTGTCCGAACAAGACCAGCTTGCGCTTGCTGCGCGCCTGCTCAGTCTCCCAATCAAGCACCGCTGCAATGGGGTGACGACCCAGCTCGTCTGCCAGTAACTCGGCTTTGAGTTCAGGCGGTAGTATGGCGAGTTGATGCAAGCGCCGCTCTGCCGTACGCCTGGTGTCAGCCTGCCCTATAGCCATCAAATGCCGAGAGGCTAAATCCGTATCCCAAACCTGAGGGACATCCAATCCAAGAAGATCTGTCGTTGGCACATGCACTCCGTGTTGTCGCAATTCTCAATATAGTACGACTTATTTGTCAAATTCAACTAAACTCAAACAAATAAACAAACAATCTCCATGGTTTACACATAATGCGACAAATTGAAGTTGCTGAATCCCTCGTTGCGAGTGTTCGCGCGCTTGCCAAAGCCGCTGGCGATTGCATCATGGATGTCTACGCGGACATGCTGTCAGCCAGCCCCGAGAGCACAACTGCGCTGGTGTCGCACAAGGATGACGGCAGCCCGCTAACACGCGCCGACCTGCTGGCTCACCAGGTCATTGCGCAGGGCCTGGCGGTGCTCACGCCACAGATTGCCGTAGTGTCTGAAGAAGATTCGCAGTCTCTGGTACAC
>CAYHDD010000297.1:0-4702 GCA_964355195.1 uncultured Rhodoferax sp.
CCAAAAGTCGCCGTGTCGGACTGCCCCGGAAAAGTGATCGGGTACAACTTCTGCAGGTCCTCGCCCAGTACCGGCGAAGACATGACGCCTTCACGCGCTTTCATCCAGTTGTAGTTACCCTTGACCGTGTTGATCTCACCGTTGTGCGCCACATAGCGGTACGGGTGGGCTAGTGGCCACTCAGGAAAGGTGTTTGTGGAGAAGCGTTGATGTACCAGTCCCAAGGCCGAAACACAACGCACGTCTTCCAGATCACGGTAATAGGTACCCACTTGATCGGCAAGCAGCAAGCCCTTGTAGATGACCGTGCGACTTGACATGCTGGGCACATAGTATTCCTTGCCGTGCTTGAGCTTGAGCCCCTGAATATTGGCACTCGCAGTTTTTCGGATGACGTACAGCTTGCGTTCCAACGCATCCTGCACGATCACGTCATTGCCACGTCCGATAAACACCTGACGCAGTACGGGTTCCTTTTCGCGCACCGTAGGCGACATTGGCATGTCGTGGTTGACAGGCACGTCGCGCCAGCCCAAAAGGACCTGACGCTCAGCCCTGATCGCGCGCTCCATCTCCTGCTCGCAGGCCTGCCTGGAGGCGTGTTCCTTGGGCAGAAAGATCATCCCAACACCGTACTCCCCAGGCGGCGGTAGGGTCACGCCCTGAGCGGCCATTTCGGCCCGGTAGAGCGCATCAGGCAGTTGAATCAGGATGCCGGCACCATCACCCATCAGCTTGTCCGCTCCCACGGCACCCCGATGGTCCAGGTTTTCCAGAATCTTGAGCGCGTTCTGGACGATCTCATGTGACTTGCTGCCCTTGATATGTGCAACAAAACCAACACCGCAAGCGTCATGCTCATTGCCGCAGGAGTACAAACCCTTGTCCTGAAGATGCGATATCTCGCTGGCAATCGTCATGGCATGCTTCTCCTAAAAACTCAGAACCTAAAAGCATACTGCATTGCAACCATAATTCCAATACCAATAATTGGGGTCAGATTCCAATTAAATGCCATCAAATGTTTGATGGATTTAATTGGGGACATATCAAAATTGCGCGTTTTAAACGATTTTGACCCTCAAAGGAGGTCTCTTACAGGTTCTTTGATGGGGACACGGGTCGTCCAGCGGAGCCTTTGGCAACCCGCCGCTGGGTCCGCTTCTGCAAGTCTGCAACAAAGTCGGGGTCACCCAACGCCCAGCCGCTCAGCACAGAATCAGTCAGAGCGTTCTGCTGATGGGTGTCGATGCCAGCGGCGACCAGCTCAGCGTAGGCAGCCTCGCGCGCGAAGGGTGTATTGCCAAGTTCCCACATCAGATCATGAGGCGTAATCAGCTTGTGGAGACGCTGCCCGGCATAGTGGGCAAAACTTGACCAGGGATAGTCTCCGGCCCTGGCAACCAGGCCCACACGCACTGGATTGAGGTCCATGTACACCATGCAGGCGAGCAGATAGCGATCACTCTGGATCAAGGTCGATCTGTAGCGGCCTTCCCACAAGGTTCCGCTGCGCTGTTGACGCCGATTGAAATGGCGGACATAGCTTCGACCCACCGCCTGCATCATTTGCGGCAAACCTTCGCCCCTTTGGGGTGTCAGCAATAAATGAAAGTGGTTGCTCATGAGCACATACGCATGAACTGAAACCTCAAACCTGGCGGCATTCTGCCCGACCAGGTCCAGCAGTGTCTGGTAATCGTCCACGGAACCAAAGATGGGTTGACGATTGTTACCACGCTGAATGACATGGTGCGGATAACCTGGAATAACGAGTCGAGCTAGTCTGGCCATAGCGAGATAATTGGAATCTGACCCCGATTATGCCGATTATGTTGCCATTGGAAACCGCGTCTCCAATAGGGTCGTCAACCCGAACTCCTCCAAAAGTGCATGCAAGCGATGCGCCGCGCTGCGTTTCAACTGGCCAGTGTAGCTGGCGACGATCAGCTCATTCTTCATGCTATGTTCCCACCCAACCAGTTCGGTCACCGTCACTTGATAGCCGCAAGCCTCGAGATACAGGCAGCGCAACACATTCGTCAAATGACTCCCCATTTCCCTTGCATGCAGCGGATGCCGCCATAGCTCAGCCAAGGGAGTGCGGGACAGGGCGATTGCCTTATTCTGATTCAGGCAGCGCGCCAGTTCAGCTTGGCAGCATGGCACCAAGACCATAAACTTGGCAGCTTTTTGTAGACCAAAGGCGATCGCATCGTCGGTCGCCGTATCGCACGCGTGAAGGGCGGTGACAACATCAATCCGGGGCGGCATCTCAGCCGATTGCGCAGATTGCGCCACACTCAGGTTCAAGAACGACATCCGCTCAAAGCCAAGCTTGGCGGCCAGTTGGCAAGATTTTTCAATCAACTCGGCGCGTGTTTCGACACCATAGATGTGCCCCGTTGGACGCCCTTTGAAGAAGAGGTCGTAGATGATGAACCCAAGATATGACTTGCCAGCGCCATGGTCGGCCAATGTGATCCCAACATCCGTCTGGGGCAGGTCGAGCAGCAGCTTCTCGACAAACCGAAATAGGTGGTAGACCTGCTTGAGCTTGCGCCGCGAGTCCTGATTCAGTCTGCCTTCACGGGTCAGGATGTGGAGTTCCTTCAGCAGTTCAATCGACTGATCGGGCCTGATCTCCGGCGCGTCCGACTGTGATCTCATGCTTGCTGGCAGCTGGCATTGATCACTTCGCGGACCAACTCATCGGGTGCACCGCGCACGAAGGCATGCGTCGCCCCATCAACCAGCACAAACTTGATTTCACCGGCTTGGGCCTTCTTATCCAGACGCATCAGCTCAAGGTAGCGCCCGGCGTTGTCGGTGCGATCCAGCCAGGGGCCGATCACTGGCAACCCGGCTTTTCGAATCAACCCGGTCAGGCGCTGAACAAAGTGCTGATCCACATAGCCCAGACGTTGTGACAAACGAGCCCCCATTACCATGCCACAAGCGACGGCCTCACCGTGCAGCCACTGACCGTAGCCCAGCCCAGCCTCGATGGCATGACCAAAAGTATGGCCAAAATTCAGAATGGCCCGCAGACCTGATTCACGCTCATCCTGCGCAACCACCGCCGCTTTGATCTGACAACTGCGCCGAACTGCATAGGCGAGCGCCTCTGGTTGGCGCGCCATGAGGGCTTCAATATTGCTTTCGATCCAGGTGAGAAACTCCATGTCAGCAATCGGCACGTACTTGATAACCTCGGCCAGGCCCGCACTCAGCTCGCGCAGGGGCAGGGTCTTGAGCGTATCGAGATCGCAGACCACCAACAGTGGCTGATAGAACGCCCCGACCATGTTTTTGCCCAGCGGGTGATTGATGCCGGTCTTTCCACCCACGGACGAATCGACCTGCGCCAACAAGGTCGTTGGAACCTGTACGAAGGACACACCGCGCATATAGCAAGCGGCTGCGAAACCTGTCAGGTCACCTACGACGCCGCCGCCGAGCGCAAAGAGAACCGTCTTTCGATCGCACTCGTTGTTTAGCAAAGCGTCGAAGATCCGCTGGAGTGTTTGCCAATTCTTGTGCTCCTCGCCGTCAGGCAGGCTCACCAGATGAACAGCACGAAACATTCCATCCAGTGCCAGCCTCAATTGCTGCCCGTAGAGTGGCGCAACAGTCGTATTGCTGACAATGACGGCATTTGAATCTGCTCGCGAGAATCCGCTAAATATGCTCTCGCTCGAAAGCAAGCCTGCGCCGATCAAGATGCGGTAGCTCCGGTCACCAAGTGCCACCTCAGCACCCCATGCGGGTGTTGCCGATCCAGACCGAACCTGCTCAAGACCAGGATCGTCCATCATTTTGCGGTGCAGTTTGAAGGCAAATACTTCTCAGGAATCGTCGTTCCGTCTTCAGGGCTGCCACAACGCCATGAAGCGATATTCTTCCCTACATCAGTATTCCTCAAAGCGTTCTTGGCATCCAGCATCGGAACCACGGTGATAGCGCTGGTGGCCAATGTCAACTCGGGCAAGAATCGATGGTCCAACGTGATGGTCATGGCTCCCGTAGTACGAAGTGCGATGGATTTCAGATGCCTGGGGACCTGCACCCCCGAAGAGGCACCGCCATCGCAGGCAAACAGCGAAGTTGACAGCAAGCTAGCCGAGGTAGATTGCACTATTTTGGCAATCTCCACACGACACGCCGCTGTGGTCGCAAGCGCCTCCGACACTTTGTCTCTGACCTGGTAATGTCGGTACGCTGGGTTGGCGAAAAAATAGACCAACATGCCAGCCACTGCCGCGCCGCCCAGTCCAACGATCACCCTCCCCAGACCCGAGCCTTGTTTCCAAAACCTATCCATGAACATTCCTAATAATCCGAGTCAACATGACGCATCACGCGATTCAGTTTCGAAACAATTTTAGCCTTCTCGACACTCTGTGGCGATCAAGGCCTTGCATCAGCTGGGGCGAACCAGTCCGTCCGAATCGAGCTGCATTACGATCATATTGACCAAACTGACAACCGTCGGACGTCCGGTCTCGATGATGAAATGGGCTGTTTCGCGGTACCAAGGGTCCCGCAGGGTAAACAGATCATGAAGTCGGCTCAGCGGGTCCGCGACCCGCAGCATAGGTCGTTTTTCATCATGGCGGAGACGCCGAAACAACTCCTCGGGTGTGGATTTCAGGTAAACCACCCAGCACCGATTGCGCAGATGCTCGCGGTTGGCAGATCG
>CAYHDD010000298.1:0-4668 GCA_964355195.1 uncultured Rhodoferax sp.
CGAAAGACGAGATACTGGCAGCCCAGGCTTGGTACGAAGGTCGTTCGCCGGGTCTTGGGCTTGAATTTGCCCGAGCGGTGGATGTCGCGGTGGACAGGATACATCGGACACCTGATGCTTATGCCCGCCTTCAAGCACAGTATCGCCACCTAATGCTTCGCAGGTTTCCGTATTCCATCGTTTATCACGCCACCGATACTGAGATCGTCGTCGTGTCGTGCTTTCACCATCGGCGCCAGCCAGCCTCATGGTTGCGCCACGTGATCGACTAACCCGAAGGAGCTGCTTCATGATTCTCGGACTGCGCAGCGTCATTTACCCGGCCCCTGATCTGGCGGCTGCCAAGGATTGGTATTCAAAGGTGCTGGGTCAGGTGCCCTATTTCGATGAGCCGTTCTACGTCGGCTTTTCGGTGGGTGGCTTCGAGCTCGGGCTGGTGCCGGATGCGCGGCCTGGCAGCACCGGGGCGCAGCCGCTGTGGGGTGTGACCGATATCGAAAGCGCGTATGCCCGTTTGATGGAGCTTGGCGCTACGGCGCTGGAGCCAGTGACCGAGGTCGGCGGCGGCATCAAGGTGGCGGCCGTCCAAGACCCGTTTGGCAATCGCTTCGGCATCATTGAGAATCCGCATTTCGATGCCAGCGCCGTGCGCTGAAGGGCTGACTTCGCGCAGCCCGCAATGTCCTACTCTTTGAATTTGGTCTTCAACCAGCGGAGCAACTCACGTTGATCGAGGGCCGTCGCCCGGCGCACCTGAACCAGTAGTTTGTTGAGGTCTGGTCGTTGTAGGGTGATGTTCGCGGCGCCTTCATTGCAAACCGAACAAATCGCCTTCAGGTTGCTGGATTCATCGCTGCCGCCCAGGCTCTTGTCGATGACATGGCCAATGTGCAAACGAGTCTTGCGCGTCGAGTCATGCGGATGGGGTTCCCCCGCCACGGCGCCACACATCTGGCACGTGAAGCCATTGCGGTCAAGGACAAAGGCGCGGGTCTCCTTGGAAATGCCCCTTGCAAACGCAGGCTGTGGCTTGCTGGTTTCAAGCAGGTACTCACCCGGTCTCAAGTTCGAACGGTCATGATGGGTGAGGATCAAATAGCCCTCTTCAGTTCGCAACTCGCGCACTCGTCTGGCCCATTCGTTCACGTTGCCAGCAATCGAGCGCAACTCATCAGAGTCCATCACGCGCCCGAGGTTCGCCAAAAAATGGGCTCTCAATCTGGCTCTTGCTCCCTTGAGTGGGGTTGCGACTGCGACGGCCCTTAGGGGCGTCATGCGGCGAGCCTCATCACGCGGTGCGATGCGGCCTGTTCAATGGCGCTGGCAATCTGGGCGCTAACGGCGTGTGCCACAGGTGGTGGAAACGCGTTCCCGACCTGCCGGTAGGAGGTTGTCTTCTTGCCAGAAAATTCCCAGTCGTCAGGGAATCCCTGAACACGGGCACACATGCGCACGGTGAGCCGTGGCATGCCCACAAAGTCGGCTTCTGGGGCGTCGTTGGCCAGACCACGCCCATCCACACCCAGTGCGGCCCAAGCGCCACGTGATCGCGTGGGGCCGAGGTCAGGTCCACCATGTTTTTTACTGCCGCCGACGAGGGTCGGGGCGATGTCGTTCGCATGATCACGCCACGCGTCTGCGCCACGCCAGCCCCTGGCCTTCATCAGGTCATGCAATAGTGTGCCCACAGTGGGCGACAGTCGCATGCTGGGTGTGGGCCACCGAAAGAAGGGGGCGATATCTTGGCGCACAGCGACACAGACGACCCGTGGTCGCAGCTGGCTGACGCCGTGGTCAGCCGCGTTGAGGAGGTGCCAATCAGTCCAGTAGCCCATGGCCTGCAATTGCTTCGCAATTTTCTGCCGGTAACCCACAAAAACCGCGTCCAGCAAGCCCCGCACATTTTCGAGCATGACGGCGAGTGGGCGCGCTTCATCGACGACTCGCAGAGCTTGCGGGAACATGTCGCGTTCGTCGCTGGCGCCGAGCTGTTTACCTGCTTTGGAAAAAGGGGGGCAGGGCACGCCACCCGCCACCAGATCGACCCCCCGGTAGGGTCGCGCGTCAAACTGGCTCAAATCACCCTGAATGACATTCCATTGCGGGCGGTTGAGTCGAAGCGTGCTACACGCGTCTGCGTCAATCTCAACCAAAGCTTCGTGCTCGAAACCTGATCGTTCCAGTCCCTGGGCTTGTCCGCCGGCACCGGCACATAGTTCGAGAGAGTTCATAGTGGGTAATTTAGCTGTATATTTGAACAGTTTCATTATCGAGGCAAATTTGATGCCACACAAGTACTGCCCCGTCATGTCACCGTCAAACCGCACGCTATAGTCAGGACTCAATCAGCTTTGCCAACCCCCGTGAGCATCCAGACCGACGATTTCATTCCCGCGCCTGCCAAACGCATTCTGTCGGGCGCAGCCGCTTCACCGAACGAGGAGGTGGTGGAGCGCGCCCTGCGCCCCAAGCTGCTCGACGAATACGTGGGTCAGGCCAAGGTGCGCGAGCAGCTCGAAATCTTCATTGGCGCCGCCAAGATGCGCGCAGAGGCGCTCGACCACGTGCTGCTGTTCGGTCCACCGGGTCTGGGCAAGACCACGCTGTCGCACATCATCGCGCACGAGCTCGGGGTGAACCTGCGCCAGACCAGCGGCCCGGTGCTGGAAAAGCCCAAAGATCTGGCTGCGCTGCTGACCAACCTGGAGAAGAACGACGTTCTCTTCATCGACGAGATTCATCGACTCAGCCCGGTCGTGGAAGAAATTCTCTACCCGGCGCTGGAAGACTACAAGATCGACATCATGATTGGCGAGGGACCCGCCGCGCGCTCCATCAAGCTTGATTTGCAACCCTTCACTTTGGTCGGCGCAACCACCCGTGCCGGCATGCTGACCAATCCCTTGCGTGACCGCTTTGGCATCGTGGCGCGGCTTGAGTTCTATACGCCCGAAGAGCTGGCGCGCATCGTGCGCCGCAGCGCCGGTCTGCTGAAAGTGACCACCGACGACCAAGGTGGCTTCGAGATTGCACGGCGTTCACGCGGCACGCCACGCATTGCCAACCGTCTGCTGCGCCGGGTGCGCGACTACGCCGACGTCAAAGGCGTTGGCGAGATCACGCTCGACATCGCCAACCGCGCGCTGGCCATGCTGGACGTTGACCCACAGGGCTTCGACTTGATGGACCGCAAGCTGTTGGAGGCTGTGATTCACCGTTTCGACGGTGGCCCGGTGGGACTCGACAACATTGCCGCCAGCATTGGCGAAGAGCGCGAAACGATCGAGGACGTGATCGAACCCTACCTGATTCAGCAAGGCTACTTGCAGCGTACACCGCGTGGTCGCATTGCCACGTTGGCGGCCTATCGGCATCTGGGCGTGACGCCGCCCAGGAGCGACAACGATTTATTCGAGCGCTGAGTCCGGGGCGAACTCAATTGCGGCGCCGGCCGCCTCAAGCGCTGGCTTCATCAAGCGCCTCGTCGCCTTCCAGGTGGCGTGCATCGGCCCAGCCAACCAGGGTCAGGCCGTCGGGCGTCCAGAGCAGGCGGTTGATGACAGCATTGCCCAGGTTCCAGGTACGCGGTGTTTGCCAGTCCTGCCCGGTGGCGCTGCGGTACAGCACGTCCATCACGCCGCCGTGAGCCACCAGGACGATCTGCTCGCCCACATGCTGTGCCGCCAGCTCGCTCGTCGTGCGTGTGACGCGCTGGCGAAATTCCAGCAGCGATTCGCCACCGGCGGGCGCCCACCAGGGGTCACGCGCGCGCCAGCGCTGTGTCTGCTCGGGCCAGAGAGCCTGGATTTCGGCGTAGGTCTTGCCTTCGAATTCACCAAAGCTGCGCTCGCGCAGGCCCAGCGTCTGGTGCAGGGCCTGCGGCTTCAGCGTGGCGATGGCAGCGGCCGTTTCCATGGCGCGCGACAGGTCGCTGGCGTAGATAGCGTCGATCGGCTCGTCGGCCAGCGCGCGCGCCAGTCGGTGCACTTGTTGGCGACCGGTCGCGTTGAGCTCAACGTCAAGCTGTCCCTGAATGCGCGTGTCGACGTTCCAGGCGGTTTCGCCGTGGCGTATGGCAATGATGCGTGTGGCCTGCATGGGTCAGACCTCAATCACTTGATGGCCGGGCAGTGCGAAGGACGGTAGTTCTTCTTCGTCGAACATCCTGTCGCCGTCGGGCTCGGCTTGGCCGGAGATCTTGATGTCCTTGAAATTGTGCTGGTTGTCGTCCATCAGGTGTGACGGCACGACGTTGTGCAACGCGGTGAACATGCTCTTGATGCGACCCGGGTACTTCTTGTCCCACTCTCGCAGCATGCCGCCGATTCTCTGGCGCTGCAGGTTTTCCTGGCTACCGCACAGCGAGCAGGGAATGATCGGGAACTGGCGATGCACGGCCCAGCGCGCCAGGTCTTTCTCGGCCACGTTGGCAAGTGGGCGGATCACCACGTGTCCACCATCGTCACTCACCAGCTTGGGTGGCATGCCCTTGAGCTTGCCGCCAAAGAACATGTTGAGAAAGAAGGTTTGCAGCATGTCGTCGCGGTGGTGGCCGAGCGCAATCTTGCTGATCTTCAGCTCGTCGGCGAGCCGGTACAGAATGCCACGGCGCAGGCGGCTGCACAGGCTGCACATGGTCTTGCCCTCGGCAATCACCTTCTTCACGAT
>CAYHDD010000299.1:0-4646 GCA_964355195.1 uncultured Rhodoferax sp.
GAACTCAAGGCCGCCTACGCCCGCTACCAGAACGATCCTGACTTTGTCGCCGAATTCAAATCGGAATTGACGCATTTTGTCGGTCGCCCTTCACCGGTCTACCATGCGGCGCGCATGAGTCGGGAGCAGGGCGGAGCACAGATTTTTCTCAAGCGCGAGGACCTGAACCACACCGGCGCGCACAAGATCAACAACACCATCGGTCAGGCCATGCTGGCCAGGCGCATGGGCAAGCCACGTGTCATCGCCGAGACGGGTGCCGGGCAGCACGGTGTCGCCACCGCCACGATCTGCGCCCGCTACGGCATGCAATGCGTGGTCTACATGGGCAGCGAAGACATGAAACGGCAAAGCCCGAACGTCTACCGCATGAAACTGCTGGGTGCTACGGTGGTGCCGGTTGAAAGTGGCAGTCGGACTCTGAAAGACGCACTCAACGAAGCCATGCGCGACTGGGTCGCCAACGTCGACAACACCTTCTACATCATCGGCACGGTGGCCGGGCCTCATCCCTACCCCATGATGGTGCGAGATTTCCAGAGCGTGATCGGTAACGAGTGCCTGCATCAGATGCCCGACCTACTGCAAGCCCAGCACTGTCACAGCAGCCAACCGGATGCGGTAGTGGCTTGCGTGGGCGGCGGCAGCAACGCCATGGGCATCTTCTACCCCTATATCCAACACGAGCAGACCCGGCTGATCGGGGTCGAAGCCGCCGGTGAAGGTCTGGGCAGCGGCAAACACGCCGCCTCGCTGCAACTCGGCAGCCCAGGCGTACTGCACGGCAACCGCACCTATGTGTTGCAGGACGACCATGGCCAGATCACCGAAACCCACAGCATCAGCGCCGGTCTGGACTACCCCGGGGTGGGCCCGGAACACGCCCTTCTCAAAGACATTGGCCGCGCCGAATACGTGGGCATCACTGACAGCGAAGCCCTCGATGCGTTCCACTACCTGTGCCGCACAGAGGGCATCATCCCGGCGCTGGAGTCCAGCCACGCCATAGCCTATGCCATGCGTCTGGCCAGAACCATGCACGCTGATCAGTCGATTCTGGTGAATCTGTCCGGACGCGGCGACAAAGACATCGGTACTGTTGCCGACCTCTCGCGGGCCGATTTCTTTTGCCGCCCCAGCTGTCAAGGCCAAGGCGTGAAGGGTGCTCAGGAACATACGCTTGTGCCGGCAAGTGCCACCGGGCATGGCGTCGCGCACGGCGTGACCCGCATGGAGGCCCGCTCATGAGCCGTCTTGCCAGCACCTTCGCCCATCTGAAAGCCCAGGGCCGCAAAGCTCTCATTCCCTATGTCACTGCCGGTTTCCCATTTGCCGATGTCACGCCCGAGCTGATGCATGCGATGGTCGCTGGCGGCGCCGACGTGATCGAACTGGGCGTGCCTTTTTCCGATCCCAGCGCCGATGGCCCGGTCATTCAAAAGGCCGGTGACAAGGCGCTGATACTGGGCATTGGCTTGCCGCAGGTTCTGGAGATGGTGCGCCACTTTCGCACGCAAGATCAGAGCACACCGGTGGTACTGATGGGCTACGCCAATCCGGTCGAGCGCTACAACCAGCTGCGCGCGCGAGGCGACGGCAAGAAAGCCTTTGTGGTGGATGCTTGCACCGCCGGTGTAGACGGTGTTCTGATCGTCGATTACCCGCCAGAAGAATGCGAAGACTTCGCCACCGACCTGCGTGCCAATGGATTGGACATGATCTTCTTGCTGGCGCCGACCAGTACCGAGGAGCGCATGCAGCAGGTGGCCCGGGTTGCAAGCGGCTACGTCTACTACGTCTCGATCAAAGGCGTCACGGGCGCAGCCACGCTCGACACTGATGCCGTCGAAGCCATGCTGCCGCGCATCCGCCAACACGTCAGGGTGCCGGTGGGCGTAGGGTTTGGCATCCGCGACGCGGCCACCGCACACACCATCGGCAAAGTCGCCGATGCGGTGGTCATCGGCAGCAGGATCATCGAGCTGATTGACGCACAGCCCCGAGACCAGGTGGCCTCAACGGCCAGGAACTTTTTGCGTGAAATCCGCTCGGCGTTGGATTCATAATCGCCCCCTGTACGCAAACAAGTGAAGGTGTAACCATGAGCTGGCTTGAAAAACTCTTACCTCCCAAAATCCAGCACACCGACCCGGCTGACCGACGCAGCGTTCCGGAAGGCTTGTGGGTCAAGTGCCCCAGTTGCGAAACTGTGCTTTACAAGACCGACCTGGACCAAAACCAGAACGTCTGCCCCAGCTGTGGACACCACCATCGGATCGGCGCTCGGGCCCGCTTGAATGTATTTCTGGACAACGAAGGTCGTTTCGAGATTGGGCAGGAAGTGCTACCGGTTGACGCACTCAAATTCAAGGACAGTCGCAAATACCCCGAGCGCCTGAAGGAAGCTTTGGAAAACACCGGCGAGACCGATGCGCTGGTGGTAATGGGCGGCGCCGTGCACGGGGTCGGGTTGGTAGCTGCCTGCTTTGAATTTGAATTTATGGGCGGCAGCATGGGCTCCGTGGTGGGTGAGCGCTTTGTGCGCGGGGTGCACACTGCCATCGAACAAAAAGTCCCTTTCATCTGCTTCACTTCCACTGGCGGCGCACGCATGCAGGAGGGCTTGCTGAGTCTGATGCAAATGGCCAAGACCAACGCAGCATTGACACGCTTGGCCAAGAAGGGCCTGCCCTTCATCAGCATCCTGACCGACCCGACCATGGGCGGCGTCAGCGCTGGCTTTGCCTTTCTTGGTGATGTCGTGATCGCCGAACCCAAGGCTCTGATTGGCTTTGCCGGACCCCGTGTCATCGAATCAACAGTGCGCGTCACCTTGCCCGAAGGGTTTCAGCGCGCCGAGTTCTTGCAGACCAAGGGCGCAGTTGACCTGATTTGCGACCGTCGTGAACTGCGCAAGACCGTCGCCAGCACGCTGGCCATACTGCAACGCCTGCCTGCCGACGCGGTGGCCTGACATCTGGACGCCTCATTCCATTTCCAAATCACTGGATCCAGGCGAGGCAACAACGACACGGGATTTGGAAGTGGAATCAGTGCGCCAGCAAGACCATACTCTGAAGGTGCGCCAGGACGATGGCGGCCACCTGTAGCAAGAGAAGCAGCACCAGGGGCGACAGATCGACACCGCCCACCAGAGGCAACCAGCGCCGAATCGGGCGCAGAGGCGGCGTGCACAGACGCTCGATCAGGTCGGTCACGGCGGAATGACTCGGCACCCAGGACAGGACGGCGTAAACAATGACCAGACCGGTCAGACCCGAAATGACCAGCCGCAGCAGCCCAAAAACCGCCAACACCGGTACCGAAAGCCAGGGACCAGCGCCACCCAGCAACAACCACAGCGACAGAAACTGCGTCAATTCCAGCAAGCAGGCCGCCACCAGGCTGGCCAGGTCCCAGCGGCCCCACGCCGGGACGACACGCCTAAGCGGCAAAACCACCCAATCGGTCAGGGCAAAGAGAAACTGACGGATCGGGTTGCCTGAGCGGCTCGACATGGCCATGCGCTGGTACTGCATGTAGAGCCTCAACAGGCAGGCACCGGCCAGCACATCGGTGGCAACTTCAAGCAGCAGAGAAACAATTTTGTACAGCATGGAACGGAAGACTCGTAAAACAGAGGGCAGACAGGCGTACTCCGGAGACCGGATTCTCTACTAACCGAGGAGTGTAATTCCAACACCTTCATGGGAATCGCCTGCAAGCCACTTAAAATCAAGGCACGTGCCGTGCAACCCGTCGCACGCCATTCTTGGTCGCCTTTACAAAGTCCGTCTCACATGTCTGATCACCATCCCGCCCTGCCGCCCGTGCAGGATGAAAACCAGCTGATCCTGGAGCGCCAGGAGAAACTGAAGGCCATTCGCCAGGCCGAAGCCGAAGGCAAAGGGCCGGCCTTTCCAAACGATTTCAAGCCGTCCGATCTGGCAGCCGACCTGTTCGCTGCCCACGCTGGTCAAACCCCGGAAGCGCTCGTCGAACAGAGCACACATGCCAGGATTGCGGGTCGCATGATGCTCAAACGCGTTATGGGCAAAGCCAGTTTCGCCACCCTTCAAGACAGCAGTGGGCGCATTCAGGTCTACATCAAGGGGGAGGATGTCGGCGCCGAGCTTTACGCCAGCTTCAAGCACTGGGACCTGGGTGACATCGTGGCCGCCGAGGGTCTTGTTTTCAAGACCCGGACCGGCGAACTGTCGATCCACGCGCGCAGCCTGCGACTCCTGACCAAGAGTCTGCGCCCCTTGCCGGACAAGTTTCACGGCATGAACGACCAGGAACTGAAGTACCGCCAGCGCTATGTCGATTTGATCACGGATGAGAGCACGCGCCAGCGTTTTGTGGCACGCAGCAAAGCCCTGAGCACGGTGCGCGAATTCATGGTGGCGCACCGTTTTCTGGAAGTGGAAACGCCCATGCTGCACCCGATTCCGGGTGGCGCCAATGCCAAGCCGTTTGTCACGCACCACAACGCGCTGGACCAGCAAATGTTCCTGCGCATCGCGCCCGAGCTGTACCTCAAACGCCTGATCGTGGGCGGCTTTGATCGCGTTTTCGAGATCAACCGGAGCTTTCGCAACGAAGGCATCTCGGTGCGCCACAACCCCGAGTTCACCATGATGGAG
>CAYHDD010000300.1:0-4641 GCA_964355195.1 uncultured Rhodoferax sp.
CGCTTCTCCGGCACGTCAATTGCAGCAGCCCCCGCCAGGGAAACAGATACCCAACACGAAAATGCAACGCTGATGTGCCGCATTAAGGACAAATATTTCATGGCGTAAGCCTACCTCCCCAAAAGGTGGATGCCGGAAACGGTCCCGCTTCCGGTTTGCATGATGGTCGAATAGATCAACCCGCTGGCAGCGCTGCCGACGAAGTTGCCGGTAAAGGCGCTGGCGGTGGGCGAGAACCCGGTGCACCCGACACAATTGCCTGAGCTGTAATTCCCGGAAAAGAATCCCGAGGCGACGCTCTGTGAGTAGCTTGCCGTGCCGTTGAGCGCGGAGAAGCTCAGGCCGGAAAGTGTGAAGCCGAGGTTATTGACCGTCACCGCGCGCGTCACGAAGTTGACGCCGATGTTTCCCGAAACACCGCCCAGAAATCCACCAGCCGGCGTAAACACCGCCGCCCCCGAAGTCGGCATCGCCACAGTTGCCAGGCCGAGCATGAAGTTCGTCTGCGCTCCCAGTTGCGGAGAACTAATGGCCGTTCCGGAAACCGTGACCGACGCACTGCTGCCCGGCGTCGAATTCCAGGCTCCCCAATTCACCACGGTGCCATCGGTCAGCGTGTGACTTGCCCCACAACAGTTCGATGCGCCACCCCGAACGGCTGTAAAGCTGGCGGAATCGCCGACTGACAACAGGGTGCCACCGCTCGACACCGCCTGGCTGGCCGCCCATTCATTTGTCGAAGCAACACCGATCGGCACAGCACCGCCGTTGATCGTATAGCTGATGCCGACAACCGAGCGGCTACCATACTGGTCCGCGGAGCCGGGCACATTGCTGGTGAAGGTCGGCCCGACAGTGGGCGACGATTGGGTATCAGCCCCATCTGTCGCCGGGCGTGCGACGCCAACAGATTGCCCGCTCAAGAGCGCGGCAACCGCACGCGAGGCATCAACTTCCACCGAGGTCTTGCCGGCGGCGACCGCGTTCTTTGCCGCCTCGCGCAATGCCGCCTGCAATTGCAAGCCACCGAAGGCATTCGTCCGCGGCATTGCGACCTGCAGCTCGCGGGCCATCGCAAAACCCGGGTCAAGTTCGCTCGCCTTGTCGAAGAAATTCTTGGCCTCGGCGAACTTCCCCTCGTCGAGTGCATTCAGCCCGCTGGAAAAGGCCCTGAACGCCTCGAAGTTCTCCGTGTGAAACCGTGCCAGGCTGGCGCGTACATCGGCCGGCAGGTTATCTACCGAAATACCCATCCCGCGCAGGGAGTCGTACACCACTTTCTTTTGCATTGTGAAAAATGTATTAAGCGCGCCATCATTCTTGGACACGCTCAAGGTACTGCCCGACACACTCTCGATAACCGCACTTTCGAGTTGCACGTGCTGGGCGAGGACCGACGAGGAGACACCAGCCAGTAACGAAAAGAACCAGAGAATCATTTGAAGACGCGGGTGGCGCGCCGTGCCATTGCTCATCATTCGATTCCCATGCTGCCGACGACCACCCGTTCAGCCCGCATCAGGCGACCGGCACGAACCATCGAATCGCCTTCCACCAGGCCGCTCGCGCTCAAACGGATTTCATCGTTGATCTTCTGCACCTTCTGGCGTTCAAGAACCTTCAGCCCCGGCACTTTGCCGAGATCGGAAATAATCATTGCCGCGATACCCTTGGCCAACGACGCATTGGCGGGCGAGGTGCGGTTGGCGAAAGTCTGGACCGCAATAGAGCCCGGTTCCGGAGGTAGCGCGGCAATCGACTTTTCCTGCCGGATCGCTGTTGCCACTTCCCGCTGCAACTCGTCGGTGGTCAATAGCGTCAGGAGCTTGCTGACTTCGCGCTCACGAGCCCCATTCGCATCCTCCTTGGCGTAGCGCTGCAACTCGCGCAGCGCATCACTGTTGCGCTGCTGTTCAAGCGCGATCAGCCCCAGGTAATACGAGACAATCACCTCGCCGGCCGCTTTGGCGCGGACACCGTCCAGAGCCATCTTGGCCTCGTCGAAGCGACCCGCCTTGAAGGCCTCTAGGCCTGCCTTGATTTCCTGGGCGGTAACCGCCTTGGCCGCGACAGCGGCGTCGAAGCGCGGTGGCCCGTTCAAGAATCCGGTGTCACGCGGCAACACTTCCGGCTTGCCCCCCCCTGCTGGCAACAGGAACAGGCGATCACGGAGCACCGCCCGGCCCCCTGCATACTCGGCCACCAATTCACCGCCGCTGCCCTTGCCATAGACGCCCTGGCGCTGAGCACATCCATCTGCACAGGTCTTGAGCCGCAAGTAGCCATTGGCGCGCAGCGGCGAACCGGCCGCGTCGATTGCCCACGGCCGCTCTTCCGACCATAGAGTGAGTTCACCGCGAACGTGCACCAGCGTGCGTTCCGCATCGCTAAAACGGGTCTCGGTACTTTCCCCTAGCGAGACCTGCGATCCATCCTCAGTGCGTATCTGGATCGAGGCGCCCCCAGCGGTCTTGATTGCCAGCGGCGTGCGGAGCGTATCGCCTGCCCGCACCGCATGTCCCTGCCCTTCATGCAATGCCGTGACGGCGCCACTGACCGCAATGACGCGGAGCTCGGCTGCCGACGCCGGGATCGAGATCAGGAGCACTGCAATAACTGCCAATCGCATCATCGCTCCCATCAGAACAGGTAACGCGTCTTGAGGACGCTGTAAGCACGGCGAAACGAGTACAGGTTCTGGTTTGATTCATTCTCGGACCATTGAACCTCTGCCCGCAGCAACCAGTTTCTCGACAGCAAGTAGTTCGCGCCGAGATCAACCGACCACAGGCGATCCCTGCGCATCGTGCCGAAAGCGATATCAGCCCCCTTGAATTCGCTGCGCTGCTCAGCAACCCCGACCGAAAGTCCAAGTTTCTCTGTCGGGTTGAGTCCGGCGAAAGCTCGCGAAGTAACAATATCCCGATTGAGATCGAAGCGTCGGTTGAGATTGTCGTCCTGCGCGATCGACACCTGAAGACCGATGGCGGGTCGCCAGTCGCCTTCAAAAGTCTTTTGAAAGCCCGCGCTGTAGGCAATCGATTTCGAGTCACGAACGCTGTTCTGCCCCGTATGCGACTGTTCCGAATGCTGCACGACGCCGTTCAGCATGAGACCGTTGCCGACGCCATACTGGACTTCGCCGCTGGTTGTCAGCACGTCCCGATAACGGATGCTATCGACTTCCATCATTGCATCGGAAAACGTCAGGCGATAGAGCAGCGCCCCCGATACCAGCGAGAAACCAGCATGCGCGGAAACGTTGGCGGTATCGAAAGTCGACGCTGCCGGGTTGCTCTTGAAGTCAAAGTCACCGCCGGCAAAGACGGCGAATGCCGGCGACACGCGCCGCACCCACTGTCCGCCGCCGGCCACGCTCGTGAAGCGCGACGCGGCTCCTTTTGAAGGGCCATCCGCGAGAACCACCGGCCCCGTCGGCAGATTGATCTGGGTGTTGTAGGTGCCGGCATTGACGTTGCTGTCATGACCAAAGCCGGCTTCCAGATAACCCCGCGACGACATCCGGTTCGAAAGCGCATCGCGGGTCTGCATTGCGTCCAGATAGCGCTCGATATTGGCGCGAACATCCTTCGGCGGGTTGTAGCGGAGAACAAACTCGAATTCCTGCCGCGCCCTGACGTAATCACCCAGATCGAAATAGCCACGAGCGAGATCGAGGCGTGCCCGGTCATTGCCTGGTATTGCCGCAAGGTGACGTTCGAGCGCGAGTACGCCTTCCGGCGCCCGGCCGACATTGATCGCCGCAATACCGAACAGGAAATCAAAATGCGGGTCGCCCTGCATCGCGCTTAGCGTCTTGCCGAGCTTGTAGGCCGACTCGAACTGTCCGTCATTGACCCGTCGTTGCAATTCGGCAAACGATTGCGTGGCGTCGGCGCTGACAGCGGCCACCGTCGCCTTGGTGCTGCCGTCATAGGTCTTGTTGTTGGGGCTGGCGGTGGCCGCGGCCACCTTGAGGTTCTTCTTGTCAATTTTGGTGCTGATGGCGAAATTGCCGGCATCGGCGACGACCAAGCCGCCGCCACTGACGGTGACCGTCTTCGGGACGCCGAAGATCTTGCTGTCGAAGGTGCCCCTGAAACCGCCGAGGCTGACGTCCTCTGTGCCGATCACGCTGGCAAGCGTGCCGCCGGCTGCCGTCGCCATGGATGTCGATAGCAGATACTGAAACAAGGCGGCAAACGCAAGTTGCCACCGCCTATTGCGGGGACGTTTCAGCGGCATCCCCGAATCACGCACGAGGCTCAATCGGAACTCCCGCTCAGACTGATTTTGAACATCTGCTCGGGCAGGCCTGTATGCCACAGTATGATCGGCTGCCCCCGAAGGTCCTGGATGACCGTCGCGGAATTCTCGCGAATAATCCGCTGGTTTCGCTGCGCCACCTGGCGGATATTGTTGACGTCCAGATTGCCTTGGATCGGCTTCACTTCAAAGCTTGGAACGGTTTCGACAACGCCACCACCACGGGACATCAGAACCGTCTGCTGCTTCCCGAGTTCTCCACCCGCCTGCTTGAGTTCGTCCTCGTTGATCTGGATGAGCAAGACCAGATTCGCCGAGTTCGAACTGCTGTCAGGCGCCGTGTTTCCGGCATACCCGGCCGGCTTCGGAAGCACG
>CAYHDD010000301.1:0-4640 GCA_964355195.1 uncultured Rhodoferax sp.
CCCGGTTTACTACGTGCAGTACGCGCACGCGCGCATCTGCTCGGTGCTGGCCAGTTGGCACGACAAAGAGGGCGGTGACGTGGCAAGCCTGCTTGATGCCGATCTGACGCCGCTACAAAGTCCACAGGCCCTGGCGCTGCTGCTGCAATTGGCCAAGTATCCCGAAATGCTGAGCGCGGCGGCGCAGGATTTTGCGCCGCACGACGTGGCCTTCTACCTGCGCGAGCTCGCCGCCAGCTACCACAGCTACTATGATGCCGAGCGCATTCTGGTCGACGATGTCAAGGTCAAGCGTGCGCGCCTGGCCCTGGTCGCGGCGACCGCGCAGGTGTTGCACAATGCACTAGCGGTGCTGGGCGTGAGCGCCCCGCAAAAAATGTAAGCTAACCAACTTGCGAGACAGATCTTCAGCTCTGTCGCGAACTGTATAACCTTGTGGGACAGATCTTCAGCACTGTCCGCAACTGACTGAAGAGAGAGAGAGCGCAGCGCATGAATAAGCAAAGCGGCGGAACCATTCTGGGTTTTGTCATGGGTTTGGTGGTGGGTCTGGGTATGGCCCTGGCGGTGGCTGTCTACATCACCAAAGTGCCGGTGCAGTTTCTCAGCAAGGGTCAAACACGATCGCCCGACCAGGACGCGGCGGAGACCAGGAAGAACAAGGACTGGGATCCCAACGCCGCCCTGTCCGGCAAAAACCCGGCCAAACCAGCGAGCGCTGCGGTAGCGGCGCCAGACAGCGCAGTCGGCGCCGCAGCGCCGGCCACGGCCGCGCCTGCTTCGGCACAGACACCGACGGCTGCAGCGTCACCCGCACCGAAACGGGATGTGAGACCGGCGCTCAGTGCTGACCCGCTGGGCGAACTGGTGAACGCGCGCAGTGCCGCTGCCAGCAACGAGCCTTTCATCTACTTCGTCCAGGTCGACGCCTTTCGCGCGCCCGAAGCGGCCGAGAGCCTGCGTGCCAAGCTGGCGCTAGGTGGCGTCGAAGCCAAGGTCACCGAACGCGAGCAGTCCGGACGAACCGTGTATCGGGTGCGGGTTGGCCCGTTCGACCGGAAAGATGACGCCGAGAAGGCCAAGCAAAAACTCGATACACCAGATCATGAGACAGCGCTGGTACGGGTACAGCGCTAAGTGCTAGATAGGTTCAAGCCATAGATGGAGACCGTGAAATGAAACGTCGTGATTTTTCTCTCGCCTGCAGTGCCGTGGTAGCGGGCGCCGGGCTGTTCCAGACTCAAGCGCAGGCGCAGGGCAAGCCGCCCGAGCTGGGCACCGATTACTTGCCGGTGGACCCGCGCGCGCCGGTTGATGCACCGGCCGGCAAGATCGAGGTGGTCGAATTCTTTGGTTACTGGTGCCCGCATTGCAATGCCTTTGAGCCGACCTTCGAGGCTTGGCGCCAGCGTGCCGCCAAGGATGTCGTGGTGCGCCGGGTGCCGGTCACCTTTCGTGATGACAACGCGCCGCTACAACGGCTGTACTTCTCGCTGGAAGCCATGGGTTTGGTCGATAAGCTGCACGCCAAAGTGTTTGCCGCCATCCACGTCGAGAGGAAAGACCTGTCCAAGGGCGATGGCATCGTCGACTGGATTGCCAAGCAAGGCGTGGACAAGGTGAAATTCATGGAACAGTACAACTCGTTCTCGGTGGCCACCAAGGCCAGCCGGGCGACGCAATTGCACAGCACGTACAAGATCGAAGGCGTGCCAGCGCTCGGCGTGGCGGGGCGTTACTGGACCGATGGCGCCATGGCCAAGAGCCTGCCGCGCTCTCTGGAAGTGGTTGACTTTCTGGTGGCGCGTGTGCGCAGCGGTAAATAGGGGCACCTAGTCCTAGGCCGATGAAAGCACTCAACACCCCCCTGCTGTGGCTGGCCGCCCTGGCGCTGGCGCCGCTGGCGGTCAATGCAGAGAAAGCCGATCGCAACAAGCCGCTGGTGGTTGAGGCCGACCTTGGTCGCCTGGATGACCTGAAGCAAACCAGCATTCTCAGCGGACGTGTTGTGTTGACCAAGGGGACCATTCTGATTCGAGGTGCCAAGCTTGAACTGCGCGAGGACGCCCAGGGTTACCAATTTGGTGTGATCAGCGCGGAGCCGGGCCAAGTGGCCTTCTTCCGGCAAAAGCGCGAAGGCCTGGATGAGTACTTCGAGGGCGAGGGAGAAACCATACAGTACGATGGCCGCGCTGACATCGCCAAGTTCAGCGGCAAGGCGCATTTGCGTCGCTACCGTGGTGCGACGCTGTCAGATGAATTTCTGGGCGCTGAGATTGTGTACAACAACACCACCGAGGTCTATGCCATTGATGGCGCCCCGGCCTTGGGGGCTACCAATGCGCCAGCCGGACGCATACGTATGATGCTTGGCGCCAAGCCTGAGCCTGCATCGATCCCCGCCGTCCCGCCCGCATCGTCCCCCGTTCTGCGCCCGAGCACGAGCCTGGGTGGTGAAAAGAAGTGATGGCTGATCTGGCTGCCAGCGAAAGCCTGCCCCGCACCGATGCGCTGAACGGCGAGAGCCGACTTGAAGTCAGCCACTTGCAGAAGTTCTACGGCAGTCGCAAGGCGGTGAAAGATGTTTCGCTGGTGGTCTGCAAGGGCGAGGTTGTCGGTCTGCTTGGCCCCAATGGCGCAGGCAAAACGACCTCCTTTTACATGATCGTCGGGCTGGTGCAGTCCAGTGCCGGCGACATCACCATCGATGGTCAGTCGATTGCCCATATGCCGATTCATCGGCGCGCCCGCTTGGGCCTGAGCTACTTGCCGCAAGAGGCGTCGATCTTTCGCAAACTCAATGTGGAAGACAACGTGCGAGCCGTGCTTGAACTCCAGCGTGACGAAACCGGCAAACCGCTGGTCAAGGCCGAAATCGAAAAACGTTTGACCGCTTTGTTGCAGGACTTGCGCGTCGAACACCTGCGGCAAAGCCCGGCTTTGGCGCTGTCGGGGGGTGAGCGCCGGCGCGTCGAGATCGCGCGTGCGCTGGCGACCCAGCCGCGCTTCATCCTGCTCGATGAACCCTTCGCTGGCATCGACCCGATTGCGGTGATCGAAATCCAGCGCATCATCAGCTTCCTGAAAAACCGCGGGATTGGGGTGCTCATCACCGACCACAACGTACGCGAGACGCTGGGCATTTGTGACCACGCCTACATCATCAGCGACGGCACGGTGCTGGCGCAAGGCACGCCGGCCGAGATTGTCAACGACGCCGAAGTGCGACGTGTCTATCTCGGCGAACACTTCAAGATGTAAGTCATGACCCCCTCGCGTTTCTCGCTGTCGCTCGTTACGGGGCTTGTCACTGCTCCGACTTGGGCGCGGCCCTCGTGCGAGTCGTTTAGCGACGGTGCGACATGCTTGGAGCGGCGCGGGGCGGCGGCCAGTACAGCTACGCAATTGGCAGTGTGGTGATCGGATGAAACAGGGCTTGTCGCTGCGGGTATCCCAGCACCTGGCGCTGACGCCGCAGTTGCAGCAGTCGATTCGCCTCTTGCAGCTCTCGACGCTGGAATTGGGCCAGGAAATCGAGCAGATGCTCGATGAAAACCCGTTTCTGGAAACTGCTGTTGACGACTTGCCGCGTGAAGAATTTGGCCTGTCCCAAGCCGATACGCCGGCGCAGGCGGATGAGCTGGGCACTGAAATGGTGCCGGCTTCCTTTTCTGACTACAGCCCGGCGCCAACCGTCGAGAGTCAGGGCGACAGCGACAGTCCGGCGCTCTCAGGCGATGAACCCAGCTGGGACGGTGACGGTTGTGCGCCGATCGCGCCCGATGACAGCGAGTGGGGCGGTGACGCTCGCGCGCACGGCAACAACCTGAACGCCGATGCCGAAACCGAGGCGACTGAGTTGGCACACACGCAGCTGTCGCTGCAAAGTCACCTGCATGCCCAGGCGCTGGCTTTTCGTCTGAGTCCGGAAGACCGCGCCGCCCTGCATTTTCTGATTGAATCGCTGAATGAAGACGGCTATCTGGAAGACTCGCTGAGCACACTGGCCAACAGTCTGAACCCGGCCGACGAGGCGCAACTCGACGAGCTGCTGCATCACCTGCAATTTGCCCTGAACCTGCTGCAAAGCCTGGAGCCCAGTGGCGTCGGCGCGCGCAACCTGGCAGAGTGCCTGAGCTTGCAGTTGCGGGCCATGGCGGCGCAGCCAGCTGGGCGCAACAGCGCTGCTGCGCCCGACCTGCAACTGGCGCTGCGCATTTGTGCCCACCCCATGGAGTTGCTCGCGCGGCGCGACATCAAGCGGCTGACGCAACTGTGCCGCGCCAGTGATGCGGGTGTGCGCGCGGCGATAGCGCTGATCGCTCGCCTGGAGCCCAAGCCGGGTCGACGCTTTGTCGACGTCGAACGCAACATTGTGGTGCCCGACGTCCTGGTGGTCCAAGTCGGTAAAGGCGCGCAGGCACGCTTTCAGGCTCGGCTTAACCCCGATGCCATGCCCCGTTTGCGCGTGCACGACATCTACGCCAACGCCCTCAAACAGCACCGGGGCGGCGCGGGGGATGCCGCCAATTACGCCGCCCTGCAGCAGCGTTTGCAGGAGGCGCGCTGGTTCATCAAGAATATTCAGCAGCGCTTCGACACTATTCTTCGCGTCAGCACCGCGATTGTCGAGCGGCAGA
>CAYHDD010000302.1:0-4636 GCA_964355195.1 uncultured Rhodoferax sp.
TGCCCTACGCGCGCGCACCGCACCCGCGCTACGCTGATGCCGACGGCGGTCACGATGGCGTCACCAAAATTCCGGCCTGGGAGATGATTCGCTTCAGTGTCAACATCATGCGCGGCTGTTTTGGTGGCTGCACGTTCTGCTCCATCACCGAGCATGAGGGCCGCATCATCCAGAGCCGCAGCGAGGACTCGGTGATCCGCGAGATCGAGGAGATCCGCGACAAGGTGAGTGGCTTCACCGGGGCCATTTCCGACCTCGGCGGCCCGACCGCCAACATGTACCGGCTGGGCTGCAAGACCCCGGAAATCGAGGCCGCCTGCCGCAAGCCGAGTTGCGTCTACCCCGGCATCTGCCAGAACCTGGGCACGAGCCACGCGCCGCTGATTCAGCTTTACCGACGCGCGCGTGCCCTCAAAGGCGTGAAGAAGATATTGATTGGCTCGGGCCTGCGCTATGACCTGGCGGTGCAGAGCCCGGAATACGTGAAGGAACTCGTCACGCACCACGTTGGCGGGTACCTGAAGATAGCGCCCGAGCACACCGAGCAGGGCCCGCTGACCAAGATGATGAAGCCGGGCATTGGCAGCTACGAAAAGTTCAAGACCCTGTTCGAGAAATTCACACTGGAAGCCGGCAAGAAGCAGTTTCTGATTCCGTACTTCATTGCCGCCCACCCCGGCACCAGCGATGAGGACATGATGAATCTGGCACTCTGGTTGAAGAAAAATGGTTTTCGTGCCGATCAGGTGCAGACCTTTTACCCCTCGCCCATGGCGACGGCCACCGCCATGTACCACAGCGGCCGCAATCCGCTGCGCAAAGTGACGCATGAGAGCGAAACGGTGGACATCGTGCGCGGCGAAAGGCGTCGGCGCCTGCATAAGGCGTTTCTGCGCTACCACGACCCGGCGAACTGGCCCCTGTTGCGCGACGCCCTGAAGGCGATGGGGCGCTCGGACCTGATCGGCAACGGCAAGCAGCATTTGATACCGACCTACCAGCCGCTGGACAGCAGTTACAGCAGCGCACGGCGGAAGAATTCAACCCCTGCGCGCGCCGACGCACCGGTCAAGGGACGCCTCCTGACGCAGCACACCGGCTTGCCGCCGCGTGTGAATGGTGCCAAACCGACGCCTGACAAGGTGAGAAAAAAGTAGATCAATCGCTGGCTGCGGGTCAGCGCAGCGGTAGGTCAGGGCTTTGCGGTGCGCTGCAACTTGATGGTCGCGACCAGTCCACCGGACGTGGCATTGGCCAGTGCCAGGGTGCCATCCATGCGCATGACGGTCTTTTCAACAATCGCCAGCCCCAAGCCGGCCCCGTTGGCCGCCGTTCGAGCCGCTTCGCCGCGGTAAAAGGGCTTGGTCAGGTTGGTCAGTTGCTCCAATGAGACCCCGATGCCATGGTCGCGCAGGCGCAGCAGGACCCAGGGCTCGCGCGCTCTGGCGACGATGTCGATCTCGGCGATGCCCGAGTCCACCGACTTGCCATAGCGCAGCGCGTTTTCGAGCAGGTTGTTGATCACGCGTCCGAGTTCAACGGTGTCGGCCAGCACGGTCAGTTCTTCGCTCAGGTCCAGGTTGATGTGCAAGTCGCTGCGGTTGCGCAAGCTGTACAGGCAGGAGTCCAGAACCTGTTTCAACGGCACCGCCACCAGCTCCACCTTGTCGGGTCGCGCATAGTCCAGGAACTTGTCGATGATGGCGTCCAGTTGGGCGATGTCCATGGCCATGTTTTGCCGAGCTTCCAGGTCGGCCACACTGAGTTCGGTTTCCAGGCGCAGGCGCGCCAGCGGTGTGCGCAAGTCGTGCGAGATGCCGGCCAGCATGATGGCGCGGTCCTGCTCGATCTTGGCGAGCTTCTGGCTCATCCGGTTGAAGCCTATGTTGACGGCCCGGATTTCGCTGGTGACCACCGTTTCATCGAGGGTGCTGGCATTGAAGTCGCCTTCACGCACGCGGCTGGCCGCAAACGAGAGTTCGTTCAGGGGGCGGTTAATCAGGCGCGCGATCAGGGCCGCCCCGGCCAGTGACAGTGCGGCCGCCGTGATCAGCCAGACAATCCAGGTGGTGCCGGCGGTGTGGTTGAAGCGGCTTCGGTCAATGCGCATCCAGTAGCCGTCACCGTCGATACTGAAGCCGACCCAAAGGCCGGGTTGTTGGTTCACGCTGTTGGCGAGCAGTGTGTCGGAGCCCAGTCTGGAAGTCAGTTCAATCGCGATGCGTCGACCCAGCGCGTCCTCATCAAACGCCTCGAACTGGTCACCCGGTTCGCGAGGCACAATGCGCACGCTTTCCTGTTCGGTCATGGTCTTGATCAGCGAGACGCGCGTGATGGAGTCGGAGTGCACCAGGGCAGCGCGGCTCAGGTTCACAAGCGATGCGATCTGTTGCGCGGTCTGGAGTGCGCGCGGCTCGAACTCCAGCGCGCGCAGTGTCTGCAACCAGGCCAGGATGCTGCCGATCAAGAGCAGCGCCAGCAGGAAGAAAGTACGCCAGAACAGGCTCAGCCGCCAGCGCGAGCGCGAGCCCGACTCAGCCGAGCCGCCTTCCAGCGGCATGGCGTCGCTGGCGCTTTGTGCTGTTGCGGCCATCCTCATCGACCGACTCAGGACGCGCCATCAGGAACAAAAACGTAGCCGATACCCCAGACCGTCTGGATGTAGCGCGGGCTGGTCGGGTCCACCTCCACCAGCTTGCGCAGACGTGACACCTGAACGTCCAGGCTGCGGTCAAAGGGCTCAAATTCACGACCGCGTGCCATTTGGGCCAGCTTCTCGCGTGACAGCGGTTGGCGCGGATGGCGCACCAGCGTCTTGAGCATGGAGAATTCGCCGGTAGTGAGCGGCAGGTCTTCGCTGCCACGGCGCAACGTGCGCGTCCCCAGGTCAAAGCTGAACGGTCCGAAGTTAACTACCATGTTGTCGTTTGACGGGGAGCCCGGCGCTTCAGTAGTGGGGCGTCGGCGCAGGACGGCATGGATGCGCGCCAGCAGCTCGCGCGGATTGAAGGGCTTGCCCAGGTAGTCATCGGCGCCGACTTCGAGGCCGACGATGCGGTCCACGTCTTCGCCCTTGGCTGTCAGCATGATGATCGGCGTGCGGTCCAGGCCAGCGCGCAAGCGCCGGCAGATGGACAGTCCGTCTTCGCCCGGCAACATCAGATCGAGGACGATCAGGTCCACGGTTTCACGCAAGAGAATGCGCGTCAGTGACTTGCCATCCTCGGCGACCACCACCTCGAATCCTTCCTGGGTCAGGTAACGGCGCAGCAGGTCTCGAATACGGGCGTCGTCATCGACCACCAAAATCTTGTCACCGCGTACTGAAGCTTGGTTCATGGGGCCTCCGTGAATTTGTAACAAAGCCGATTTTGCAGGCTTGTCGGGTGGAATTCGGTGCATTTTGACCCGTCGCTGACAGTCTGTTACAAATCTTGCCGCTGCGAACAAACAACAGTAGCGTCAATCTTGGCAAAAGCGGTCGATTTGGCGTTATCTTTGGAGCATGAAGTCTTACTTGGTCGCCTGGTTCCTGGCGCTGATGGTCATCAGTGCTGTGGCTCAGCCGTTGCGCCCGGCCTCGTCGGCGGCGCCGGACGCTGCCTCCGGGCAGCGCCGCAGTGAGCTGCGTGAGGCACTGCGTGGCACGCGTGCTGCCGAGCCGCGGCGCTTGCCGGGGTCCGAGGAACCGCCAGTGAGACGACAACTGTCGGTGCAGGAGCGTGCCGATCTCAGGCAACAATTGCGCCAACAGGGACCCCAGGGCAAGCCGGAGCGGCCCTGAGCGTCGATACCCGCTCCGACCTTTTTGCGACGTGAATTTTCAAGCGGAGTGGATGTGAAAACCCTGATCAAATGGCTTACGGCCTGTGCTGTCGTGACTAGCTCGAGTGCCGCCCTGGCGCAGTCCGTTTCGCAATCTGTGCCACAGAACGTGGCGCAAATGTCAGCCAACGGTTCGGTTGAGGTCGCGCAGGATCTGATGTCGATCTTTCTCAGCACTTCGCGTGACGGCAGCGACCCGGCCCTGCTGCAAAGTCAGCTCAAGACGGCAGTCGATGCGGCTCTGGCCGAGGCGCGCAAAGTGGCGCAGGCGGGGCAACTCGATGTGCGCAGCGGCAACTTCAGCCTGTCGCCGCGCTACAACCGCGAGGGCAAACCGAGCGGCTGGCAGGGCACGGCCGAACTCGTGATCGAAGGGCGTGATTTCACGCGCATCAGCGCCACCGCCGGGCGCATTCAGACGCTCAGTGTGAGTGGCATCCATTTTGGTTTGAGCCGTGAACAGCGCGCCAAGGTCGAGGGTGAGGCGCAAGCGCTGGCGATCGAACGCTTCAAGGCTCGGGCCAGCGCCGTTGCGGCAAGTTTCGGTTTCAGCGGCTACAGTCTGCGCGAGGTCCACGTCAGCAGCAACGACCAGGGGCCGACACCGCGCCCGCGCATGCTGGCAATGGAGGCGCGTGCCATGACGTCCGATGCACCGCTACCGGTGGAGGCGGGCAAGACGACCGTGCTGGTCACGGTGTCGGGCTCAGTGCAGTTGAAATAGCGCACCGACCACGACGCCGACACGTCACTTGTCCAAGCCACACATCCGCACTGCGCTCCTTGCCGGGTTTGCGCCGTGCCCATTTTC
>CAYHDD010000303.1:0-4619 GCA_964355195.1 uncultured Rhodoferax sp.
GGCCCAAGGTTTCGAGCAAGCGGTTGAAACCACCGATCAATTCACCAACTTCGTCGTGCTGGCTGATGGACAGCGCTTGTGGTGCCTCGGTTGACATCGACATGGCGGCCAGTTTCTTCGCGGCAGTCACCATCGGTGCGAGTTGCCTGTGCAGCAGCCACCAAGTTAGTCCGCCGGCCAGCAGGGTAAGAAGAATTGCGGCCAGCAGCATGCGACGCTGCATCTCGTAGATCGGAAGAAAAGCCTCCTCGGCAGGAAGCCTGGCAATCAGTAGCCAAGCTGCCACGGGCACCTTCTTTGCGGACGACAACACGTCGAGCCCCGTTGAATCCACAGTGCGACCAGAACCCTCAAAGCCTTGCATGAATCGGTCGAACAGTGGGTTGAGGCCCGCTTCGGGTACCGCCGTCATGATGCGGTTCTTGTTGGTGGAGGTGACCACCAGACGGTGCTGCGGCGCAACAAGTAGATAGCCCCCGGTCTTGCCGTAGCGATTTTCCGCAATCTTGTCGAGAAAGCTGGGCATACCCAGGTTGACCACGCCGGCCATCGCACCGATGACCTTGCCCTGGGCATCGTGAATGGGCGCGGTTAGGCCGAAGACCGGTGCTTTCAGCTTCTTGCCCATGACCGGTCGTCCAACGGTCGATTTCCCCTGCGTAAGTGCCGCAGCGACCGTATCAATGTCCATGTAGTTGACACCGATCCGCCCGGCAGCAGGAACACTGTCGACGATCACCGTCCCGTCGAGCCGGTAAGCCAAGACGCCGCCGTTGAACAGGCTCAGCAGAATCGGGCGCTCCTCCAGGAAGGTCTGCAAGGCCGCGGAGTCCCCCAACATGGCCGGAGAGACTCTTTCGACCACTTTTTCCAGCGCCCTCAAGCGGTCGTTCAGTGCGGCATTCACATCTGCGGCCACGATCGAAACCGTCGAAAACTGCTGTTCGCCCAGCAGGCGCTGCATATCGTCCTGCATCGTTCGGCTGGCGTAGAGCGCTACGGCCCAGATGCTCGCCACAAAAACTGCCAGCGTGAACAGAGTCACTCTGGTCTTGAGCGAGCGCCAAAGGAAGAATTTCAAGCCCATGCCGACATCCTTACGCCAATCGGACTGACGTGCTGCCCGCTGCCAGAGTAGAGGTCCTCATTCACGGCTGGGAAGGGGATGGGAAGCGGGCCGCGCTGCGGCTCCGACTGATCCGTATTCTGTTTTGGGCGTATTCTCGTGATCATGGCAAAACCCACGACGACCTTTCCTGTTGGGTGCACCTGTGGAGCAGCATATTACTCCGACCATGTACTGGATTTGCCATTTCTCTGGCGCGTGCGGGTAGTACAAGTCCTTGGCCCGCGCCGGTAATCATCTTGTAACGCTGTAGGAGTTAATCGTCGCCGAACCCTGACCCTGAATGAGTTCGGATCCGAATTCAATCGTGCTGATGTAGTCAGTGATGAGAAGGTGTTGCTTCGTCACAAGATAGTCAAGCATCGGCTTGATCCGGATACTCGCCTTCAGAAGCGGGCTCTTGCTCTGGAAGACGATGAATTTCCATTGCCCGCCACCGCCGGGGCCCACGATCACATCGTATGGATGGCCGTCGAAGGACACGGTGTCAACAACTGGCGAGTCCGTCCAGGTACCATGAACTTTGATCATTATCTCGGCCTTGTGAGGCCACTGCCCAATTACTGAAGTCGAGTCCACCCAAATATCGTAGGCAAGGTTGTAATCTCCTGTTGCCGACAGAGTCGCATCATGGTTGACCGTCAAACCTCCTACGTTGACAAAAGCTATTGGTTGCAGGGCTGTCCCGTTCGGCCAATAGAAGATTTCCGGGTAGGCCTTCACAGAAAAATCAATATAGGGCCAATCCCAGTCAATTTTCGCGGTGACGCCGGTCTGTAGCGGCCCGCTGCCCACTACCGACCCCAAGGTTGTCCCGCTTATACATTCCGTAAACTTGGTGATGGCACCTCGACCCCAGGTATTGGTTGCAATGGCATAGTCCCCAAGAATGCCGATCTGGTCCCCACCCGGTGACGCGCAAGCCGAAGCAGAAGTTGATGTGAAGACGGCCGCAGCCGCCGTGATGCTGACGGTTGCTGCCGTGTTGCCAATGCCCTGGCCATCGTTGACGATGAGCGAGGCGGCATAGGTCCCCGCCAGATCAGCAGTGAAGGTCGGTTTGATCGCGGTGAGCGACGACAGCACCGCCGCGCTACCCGCGGGTCTGGTTGTGAGAGACCATGCGTACGTCAGTGTCCTGCCAACATCAGCGGTACTGGCGCTGCCATCAAGGGTCACGAGAGTTCCCACCGCGACGTTTTGCGTTGCACCGGCGTTCGCCGTAGCGGTTGAAACTGTCGCAGCAACGGTATTGGTGATGTTGGAAGCATAAGAAAAGTTGGCAGACGTTTGGTTGTTGTACCTGACAGCCGTAGCGCCATAGGTCGCATCACTTTCCAGGCCAGCCAGCAAGTTGGTCGCATTCAGAATGATTTGGCCACGGGCATCTGCACCATGGAACGCAAACATCTGCCCCAAAGCATCCAAAAGAAGAGCGTATTCACTCTGGCCCCGTGCATTGACCGCAGTCACAGTAGTGACAGTGACACCGAGGTTGTCAAGTACCAGCTTGGCCAAAGCAGCACTGCTTGTACTCGCAAAACTGCTTGTCAAGTTTCGCGCAAAGGCCGATGGATCTGCTGCGGCTTGTGCCGTGTGGGCGATGAGGTCCGCATTGCTGGGGGCCATGCCGTACAGCGCTTGAAACATGTGGACCGCTATGGCGCTGACTCCAGAAACGCTTGCTGCATTTGCAGCAGGGCGAGGGACGCTGGCTTGCAGGGTTGCCACTGGAGGATCATTGCCGCCACCACAGCCGGCCACAATTAGCGAACACAATCCAATTGCAATAACTTTCATGTGAATCTGTGCGGTGTTCATTGAGGCCGCCGCGCCTGACAGGATTGCAGCATCATGCGCGACACCGTTTACATGGGTGGGCAGGTACGTGGCAATGCCGGCATAGCGCAGATTGTCCAGAATCTGTCACCAAAAATGCGACTGTAAGGGAGACGGAAATTGCTGCCATACCCATGCCGTGCCGGACTCTTACCAGCGATAGTCCTTCATCGTCTTGAGTAGCTCCGTCAACGCCGATTCCAGTAGCGTGACAGCGCCAACGCCTGCTGGCTGTCCGGCGGTTTGCTCGACCTGAACGATGGCATGCAGGGTACGTTCCGCAGCAAAAATTCCGGCCATTCCTTTCAAGGTATGCGCACTGTGCCTTACCGCATCAGGATCGTTTTGTAACAGCCCATCCCTGATTTGCTGCATGTGCGGTGGTGCATCGACAAGGAACAAAGCCACGATTTCATCGAACAATTCACGGTTGCCGTCCATCGTCAGTCTGGCCTGATCGAAATCGGCTACCGCCAATTCCTGTAGGCCCGGTGCGGTCTGCGTTTCAATCCGCTGAACCATGCCGTCGAGCTCTGTCCACAATGCGTCGGTGTCAATCGGCTTGGTCAGATAACCGTCCATGCCATGGCTTAAACATACTTCTCGCGAACCCTGCATGGCGTGAGCCGTCATCGCCACGATGCGGATATGCGCGCCGCTTGTCTGTTCTTGTTCGCGGATACAGCGTGTCGCCTCGTAGCCGTTCATCTCGGGCATGTCCACATCCATCAGGATTGCATCAAACTGGCCCACCTGCCAGTGTTGCACCGCTTCGATTCCATTGTTCGCCACGGTCACGGTGTGCCCCAGCTTCGACAGTAGACGCGTCGCCAGAGTCTGATTCACCAGATTGTCTTCGGCTAGCAGCAAATTCAAACGACAGCGCATTTCCCTGAGCGAGTGTCGGGTGGCCAGCGCTGCGGTTTGCTGTCGAACGCCCAAAGCGGTCATGACGGAATCGAGTAATTCCGATTGCGAGACGGGTTTCACCAGATAGGCCGAAACGCCAAGTTCCCGGCAGCGCGCAGCATCCCCTCGCTGCCCTTCGGAAGTCAGCATCATCAAGGTCTTGACGAGATATTCCGGGTGCTGGCGAATTCGCTCAGCCAATTCGAAGCCATCCATCTCCGGCATCTTCAAGTCAAGCAGCGCCAACGCGTAGGGCTGTCCTGCGGCGCTGGCGCGAGACAGTTCAGCAAGCGCCTGCTGTGCGTTCGAGGTCAGAGTGGGTCGCATCTTCCAGCTGAACAGTGTCTCCTGAAGCAGGCGGCGATTGGTCGCATTGTCATCAACAATCAGGACCGACATGCCTGCGATCTGACCCGTTTTCTGGTAGTCAGGCAGTGTGCCTCTGGATTGCACGGGCATATCGAGCGTGAAGTAAAAAGTGCTGCCGAACCCCAATTCACTGTCGAGTCCGATTTGAGCGCCCATCAACTGCACCAACTGTGCGGAGATGGTCAGTCCAAGACCGGTGCCACCAAAGCGCCGCGTCGTGGAAGTGTCCGCTTGCGAGAACGATTCAAAAATGGCCTTGAATTTGTCGCGCGGGATGCCGATCCCGGTGTCGCGCACAGAAAATTTCAGCCGGGTACTGCCGGCCGGTGCTCCTCCCAGGCAAATTACCTGGACCTCGATCTCACCCTCAGTGGTG
>CAYHDD010000304.1:0-4619 GCA_964355195.1 uncultured Rhodoferax sp.
GTCCAGATACTGCTTGCCATTGACGTCCCAGACACGGCAACCCTGGCCATGCGAGAGGGCGATCGGCACACGCCCGTAGGTGTTCATGACATGGGGCGAAGCTGCTTCAATGAAAGGGGCGGCGCTCATAGGATCTCCAAAAACAGGACGGCCCGTTCAATGGCGGGCCGTTGAAGCGTGATTTTATGCGCTTCGCATCAGCAGCTCAAAACACCGGTGTTGAGATGCTTCCTGATAGCTTAACCAGTGACCGTGAAGACACAGTGCTGCCGATCACCGATAAAGTTCGCAAGTCAAGTACGCAGCGGTGGGTATTCACGACCGTCGGCTTTAGGGTGCCCCAGTCCGATCCCAGCTATTGGAACTGATTGAGATCCCGCATCGTGCAAAAGCGGTAGTTGTGCATCCGAAATCGAATCTCCGGTCTTGTCGAAAACAGTCAGCACAGCTTCGATGTGGAAAAGGGTTGCGCCACGCAGCTCATTGCTTATGTCTTACCTTGGGGGAACTGCTTCTGGCGTGTGCACTGCACCAAGTCACCGATGATTGTCTGATGTATCGCAAATGAGAGTAATTCTCATTTGCGATATGATCTCTGTATTCTTTCCACTCTCCTGTGATCGTTATGGCTGCTTCCCGATTGGATCAATTTTTCAAAACCACAGTTCTTTTCGCAGCCGCGCTGGCCTGGTTGCCAGCCGCTTCCCAGAACAGCCAAGTGACGGTGTATTCCGCACGCAACGAGCAGTTGCTCAAGCCCTTGCTGGACCAGTTCACCCGCCAGACCGGAACACAAGTGCAATTGCTGACCGCCAGCGAAGCAGCCTTGTTGGCCCGCTTGGGCGCAGAGGGTGCCAGCACCCCGGCCGATGTGCTGATTACTGTGGACGCCGGTAACCTCTGGCAGGCCACGCAGCAAAACTTGTTGCAGCCCCTGCAGTCTCCTGCCTTGGAAAAAGCTATTCCAACCCACCTGCGCGACCCAGGCAACCAGTGGTTTGGCCTTTCTGTGCGGGCGCGCACCATCGTTTACAGCAAGGCGCACATCAAACCTTCTGATCTGTCCACCTACGAATACCTCGCCGATCCCAAATGGCGCGGCAAACTGTGCCTGCGCACCAGCAAGAAGGTCTACAACCAGTCGCTGGTCGCGATGCTAATGCAGGAATACGGCGAAGCCCGCACCGAGACCGTGGTGCGTGGCTGGGTGGCGAACCTGGCCACAGAGGTGTTCCCCGATGACACCGCATTGCTCAAGGCAATCGCCGCAGGCCAATGCCAGGTGGGCATTACCAATACCTACTACCTGGGCCGCCTGCTGGATGCCGATGCCAATTTTCCAGTGGGCCTGTTCTGGGCAAACCAGGCCGGCAGCGGTGTGCATGTCAATGTATCAGGCGCAGGCATCACCCGCCACGCCAAAAACCGTGCGGGTGCGCAGCAGCTCATCGAATTTCTGGCCTCCGATGTTGCCCAGAAGATATACACCGACAAAGACCTGGAATACCCCGCCAACCCCAAGGTGGAAGCCGACTCGGTGATCAAGGCCTGGGGCACGTTCAAGCCCAATGTGATTAACGTATCCAAGGCCGGTGAATTGCAAGCCGCCGCAACCCGGCTCATGGACCGCGCGGGTTACAAATAAGCTCAAGTAAGCTCGGGGGCAATATGACAAGCAAGCCCTTCGCATGAAACTGCCCGCATGGATTTTGTGGGTGGTGCTCCCCCTGGTAGCGCTCACCCTGGTGCCTTTGCTGGTGGTAGGGGCCAGTTGGGCCGATTCGCAGCCCGAGGTCTGGGACCACCTGCGCGCCTACGTGCTGCCGGGCGTGCTGAAAAGCACGGCCGTGCTTGCGGTGACCGTGGGCCTGGGCGTGGTGGTGCTGGGCGTGGGCCTGGCATGGCTCACGGCCATGTGTGAATTTCCTGGCCGAGCCCTGTTTGCCCCGGCGCTGGTGTTGCCGCTGGCTTTTCCGGCCTATGTGCTGGCCTTCGTGCATGTGGGGCTGATGGACTACAGCGGCCCCATCCAGACCCTGTGGCGGCACGTGTGGGGGCCCGAGGCGACCCTGCCTTCGGTGCGTTCCACGCCGGGTGCCGCTATTGTGTTTTGCATGGCGCTGTACCCCTACGTGTACCTGCTGGCGCGCCAGGCCTTTCTGACGCAGGGCATGCAGTGTCTGCAGGCCGCGCAGACCCTGGGCCTGTCGCGCGTGCAGGCGTTCTGGCGTGTGGCCGTTCCCATGGCACGGCCCTGGGTGGTGGCGGGCCTGAGCCTGGCGCTAATGGAAATGCTGGCTGACTTTGGCACTGTGGTCATCTTTAATGTGGACACCTTTACCACCGCCATTTACAAAACCTGGATTGGCCTCTTCAACCTGAGCGTGGCCTCGCAACTGGCGTCCTTGCTGGCACTGGCCGTGCTGGTGCTCATGGGCGTGGAGCAAGCCGCCCGCGCACGCAAACGCTACAGCGGCCACCGCAGCAACAGCCAGTTGCGTATTCCCTTGCGCGGCGCGCAGGCGTTACTGGCAACCGCGGCCTGTGGCCTGGTGTTGCTGACCGCTTTTATCGTGCCTCTGGTGCAACTGCTGGTATGGGCCGTGCAGGTTGCCAAACTGGACATGGACGCCCGTTACTGGGGCTTTGTATGGCATTCCCTTTTGCTGGCTGGCATGACCGCTCTGATCGTGCTTGCTGCCGCCTTGGCACTTGCCTATGCCCAGCGCCAGGCCCACGGCAAACGCTGGCCCGGCACCTGGGTGGCGCCGCTGGTGCGCATGGCAAACCTGGGCTACGCCATTCCCGGCATGGTGCTGTCGGTGGGCCTGTATGTGCCCGTGGCCTGGCTGGACAGCCGCTGGCTGGAATGGGCAGCAACTCAGGGTTGGCAGAACGTCCCCACACTCAAAGGCACGGTGCTGGTATTGGCGCTGGCGCTGGCGTTGCGCTTCATGGCCGTGGCCTTTCAACCGCTTTCCAGCGCCATGCAACGCATCACCCCGCACCAGGAGCAGGCCGCGCGCACACTGGGCCTTGGCGCCTGGCAAAGCCTGTGGCAGCTGCATCTGCCCCTGCTGCGCCCCGGTATGCTGGCCGCCATGTTGTTGGTGTTTGTGGAAGTTCTCAAGGAAATGCCCATTACCTTGCTGACCCGCCCCTTTGGCTGGGACACGCTGGCCGTGCGCATTTTTGAAATGACTTCTGAAGGTATGTGGGACCGTGCCGCGCTGCCCGCAGTGTGGGTGGTGGCGGTCAGCCTGCTGCCCATCGTGCTCCTGGTACGAGAAAGTGAAAACGCATGAGCTTCCCTTCGCCCGCGCTGTTGCAGCTGGACCAGGTATCGGTTACCTACGAGGGGCGCACGCAACCGGTGGTGAGCGACATCAGCTTTGCACTTCCCAGTGGCGACATTGCCTGTCTGCTCGGCCCCTCGGGCTGCGGTAAAACCACGGTGCTGCGCGCCATCGCCGGGTTCACGGCGGTTACCCACGGGCGCATCCACATTGCCGGGCGCGAAGTGGCCAGCGCGCACGTACAAGTGCCCACCGAGCAGCGTCAGGTCGGCATGGTGTTCCAGGACTACGCGCTGTTTCCGCATCTCAACGTGGCTACCAACGTGGGCTTTGGCCTGCATAGGCTGCCCTCGCCTGAGCGTTTGGCGCGCGTAACCGAGATGCTGCAACTGGTGGGATTGGAGGCCTTGGCCAAGCGGCCCATTCATGAGCTCTCGGGTGGTCAGCAACAGCGCGTAGCGCTGGCCAGGGCCTTGGCACCGCGTCCGCAGTTACTGTTGCTGGACGAACCGTTTTCCAACCTGGACGTGGCCTTGCGTGAGCGCCTGGCCACCGAGGTGCGCGACCTCATAAAAGCCACCGGCACCACTGCGGTGATGGTCACGCATGATCAGCACGAAGCCTTTGCCATGGCCGACCATATTGCGGTGATGGCGGATCACCGAATTCAGCAATGGGGTACACCGTTGGACACTTACCATGAGCCGGTCAACCGCCTGGTGGCTGACTTTTTGGGAGAAGGTGCTTGGATAAGCGCCCAGATTTTGGAAGGGCAGCGCATTGCCTGCGAGTTGGGAAGCTTCACCCTGCCACATGCCGCCCAGGACAAGACGGGTAGCGCCAACGAGTTGCTGATTCGCGCCGACGACATCCTGCACGATGATGACAGCCCCACCCGTGCCCGCGTAGTAGCCAAGACATTTCGCGGTGCCAACTTTCTCTACACCCTGGCCCTGCCTTCGGGGCAAACGGTGTACAGCCTGGTGCCCAGCCACCACGATCACCCGCTTGGCAGTGACATCGGGATTCGGCTGGAACTCAACCATCTGGTGCGTTTTGAAGTTGAGGTAAGTGATACCCACGATCCACCACTAGCCGACAGAACAGCGGGAGTCCAATGACTGGTTCGGAGCGAGCAGATCGAAAAGTCGTATGACAGGAGTCAGCCCACTGGAGTCGTTCACAGCCAAAACCTCAATGACTGCAACCGCTGCAGACTTCTCCATCGAGAGACTCAATAGGTAATCGGTTCCCGCCGATTTCTGGGCATTTGACAGCATGAGGCGGGAGCCCATGCCCCTATCTCTGCCACCACCCGAAAAC
>CAYHDD010000305.1:0-4605 GCA_964355195.1 uncultured Rhodoferax sp.
CCCCCTTTGGTCGGCGCGTCTTGTATGCCATGGCATTGCGTGAAGCAGGGGCTTTTGCCGACGCCAAGGTGCTGTGGAAAGCCCTTGCCATTGAACGCCCGGACGATGAAGTTGTCCGGTTCATGGCCGACTAGTTTTCAACGCCGCCGCGCTACTGCGTACCGGTCGCGTCGCGGCTCGCCTGACCGGTCCTTATTCAACCTCAAACCGCAATTCGCGTTCGGCAACGCGCTGCTTCTCATCCTGCACCTGTAGCGTCAGGCGATGCTTGCCCGTCGGTATCTGGGCATTCTCCAGCGAAAAACCTTCCTTGCCGATTTTGACGAACTTGGTAATGCGCCCGGTGATGTCCAGCTTCAAGGCGCCATACATGACCTTGAATGTCGAAGGATCAATCGGCGAATCGGCCTGGCCCTTGAACAGCACCGAAATCGCGAACGGCGCTTTCACTTTCAGCTCGGACGCCGGTTCCGGCTTGAGTACATCAATCAGCGGAACGACGGCTCGTGGGCGCAACGCCGGTGGTTCGTTAAAACCTTCTTCACCCTTGAATTGAATGGTCTCGGCAGCGCTCACCAGCCAAGCCTCAGATCCAGCTGGCAACTTTGTGCCATTTTGGACTTGAGCCACCGAAGGGACCGCACACACTGCTACCAAACCGATAGCAACCGTCTTGATAATTTGACGCATCATCTTGTCTCCTCCACCGCAACCATGGCGGCACCATAAGCATCAGAGCATAGCGGATTCTTCTGTAGCGCTTCGGCCGCCGTGCAGGATTTGCCAGACAGCATTTTCGAGGTCGTCATGAGCGCACCCAGCGTGGCGCGCCCCTGCGCATCGTTGAGCGAAGCAACGAAGGGCCCCGCTTTGTTGGCAGCCAGTGGCGCGAGATCGCGCGGCGCATCCGTCACCATGACCAACAGGTTGTCGATGCCCGCCGGGCCATCGGCCTTGACGCGCCAGTTGGGGCGCGGCAGCAACAATGTCTGGCCGGCCTCGATCTTGTTGTTCTGATCCAGGTCATTGGGAAACAGCATATAGACCGACTTATTGTCAGACCCGGCGAGCGCCACATAGACAAAGCCGGTGCGCGCCGACTGAACCGAAAAGTCAATGGCGTCTTGACCAATCTTGAGCTTGCTCTTGCTCAGGGTCACTTGCACCCGGCGCTTGGCATCGCGCTGATCAAACATTTGGCGCAGAGCCTGCTCGCCCGTCATGGGTGCGGCGACTATCGGTGCCGGTGCCGGTGGCGTCGCTGCCGCCAACTGGCCCAACGAAGAAGCGGTCGGCCCTGCCAGCGCCACGGCGGTGCCACCGCCCTGGCTAAACCAGGCCGGCACAAAGGCCGCATTGCCATTAAGCACCAGGTTATGCGGTTTGAAGCTCGCATCATTGGCCATGCGCTTGTTGATCTTTTCCTGTGCGCATTGCCTGATTTCGTCCATCGTGATGGCACCTGAATTGTCCAGGTCTTTGGCATCGCGCAACATGCAATCGCGCATGAACTGAGTGGCCAGGCCGCCCTTTTGTTCGTCGTCAAAGCTGATCTCGTTGTCGCGCGAAGCGCTGACGTGGATGATGTCTTGCGGCAGCGTGCCCTTGACCTCTGCCTCCACCACCAGGTTGCGCGTCTTGATGTTCACCGGGCGACCACACTCGTCAGAGCTGCTGGCAAACTTGGGCCGCAGCAGCCCTTCGTCATTGTGGTTGGCGAATCCGCGCGTGCGCACACTCGCTGCCGCCCGCACCACGCCCCCCGAATGGCAAGCGTCGTACATCACAAACAGCTTGTCGGTCTTGTTGGTCATGGTTTTGAGCATGTCGGCCATCTCGCGGTTGGTGATCATGCTGCTCATGCCACCCTCGTACGCCAGCAATGCCTCGACGCAGCTACCCGCCACGGGGTCGTTGTAGCGCGTGCCGTGGCCCGAAAAGTGGATGAACACTCTGTCGCCTTCCTGCACCTTGTCAGTCAACTCCTGCAATGCCTGGCGGATGTTTCCACACGTGGCCTGTTCATCCTGCAAATATCGGATATTGCTCGGTGGCACCTGCATCGCCTGCGCCATTTGCGTGGCTGACTCCTTGTCGATGCGGGCACCAGGTAGCGGCGGCGTTTCGGGCTCGGCATAGCGGCTGATGCCGATGATCAGCGCGTGACGATTGACACGCGGTGGCGCGCTTCGCGTGCCCAGCGTCAGGGCCGTGTTCCCGCTGGCCTCGCGTCCACTGGTCAACCCCGATGCAAGTGAGGCGCCCGTTTGCCAGTTCACCGTACTGGCGCGCACCCAGCCGGTCAGTCGGGCAGCGGCTTTGTCGGGGGTTGCACTGGCCTCCACCAGTGCCCAACCGCCTTCAACGCTGATGAGCCGTACTGGAACCCCCGCCGAGAGGAGGTTCAATACCGCAGCCGATGCCAGCTTGTCCACGCGCAACTCAGTGGCACGCAGCATGGTCAGGCTTTGACCCATTGCAGCGCTGACACCAGTTTGCGCCTGTGCACTAGCCGGACCCGTTAGGCTGACCAGCAGGGCCAACCGCAGCCAGAGTGGATTCATCCTTGCCTTGAACATCATCCTGCCCTCCTCCTATGATTGATCGCCGTGTGTATTTTGCAGGCCGGCCCACGCCTGCAAGACAGCATTTGCCAATTGCACCCGGCTCACGGGCGAATCCAGCAGCACGGGTTCACCGCTGCGACGCGCCAGCCCCCGTAACGCTGGCTCCAGCTTTTCGCGCGCGCCCAACAAGGTGTCACGCGGACCGACCACGGCCATGCAGCGCGCCAACTCGGGCCAGCGCAGCGTCGATGGCCAGACCGCGCTCGCGTCTGAAATAACGATCCTGCAACTCGGCGCATGCCGCTCCAGCACATCGATCAGACGATCAAGCGTTCCCTCCAGCCAGGCGTCATTGCGCTGCCACGGCCAAAGCAGCAAGGCTTGCGTGGCGTGGCGCACCGGAGTGCACCAATACGACCGGCGCAACATACTCCAGTAACGCAATACAGCCAAGAATCCCAGCGCCAGCCCGGCCGCCAGGTGCAAATCCACAAACCAGGGCAGGAGGTTAAGACTGAGGTAGCTCGCCCCGAGCAAGGCGACAGGCAGAGCGAACAGTGCAGGTGCCAATGAAGATGCGCTCTTGAATTGGACCCACAAGGCCAGCGCCACGCACAAGGCAATCGCCAGCGAGGCCTGCAGCCAGCGTGGCAACTCACTGATGTGCCGCTGGTTCAGCGCATTGTCGATCACGGTAGCTAAGGAATCGACTCCGGCGTGCATGGACGAGAGCGGGGTAGGATGGATGTCGTGCAGACTGGGTGCAGTGGCCCCGATGATCACCACTTTGCCGGCAAAGGTGGGCAGCGGTGCCTGGGGCTTGCCACCGTCAGCTTGCGCAAACACATCAGCGAACGAGACACGGGGGTAGGTGTCGGCGCTGCGCCGCCATGCAATCAACTCGTCGCGTGACTCAAGTCGCCCTCCAAACGCCGTGAAATACGCATCACGCGCCGATGGATCGATAGCCCCGAGAACGCTCAGCGGCAAGGACTGGATCGCGCTACCGTCCGCCAGCGGTTCCAGATAACGGTATCGGCGCAACACACCGTCGGAATCGACGTAGCCATTGTTGTAGCCGAGCCGACTGCTGGCCACGGCAGCCAGCGCGGGTGCAATCAGGGCCACCGTGGAGACCTTGACAGTCGTCGACTGACCGGTCGCTACAGGCGCTGACGCCAGCCACAGACCCGGCAGGGCAACACGTGTGATCTGGCTGGCAGCATCGTTGGCTCGCGGCAAACGGACCACCGAGAAGTGACTATGCTGGCTGCGCGCCGCTGCCTCATTGAAGGCGGCATCGCCACCCGGGCTCAGCCGATCCGCATCAGAAAAAACAATGTCCCAAATGATCGCAGCCGGCCCCTGACGCTCTATATGCTCCAGTACCGTGGCCAGCGTATCGCGTGGCCAGGGCCAACGGCCAAACTCCGTGCCCATACGCGCCAGCGCTGCTTCGTCAATGTCAACGATGACGACACGCGGGTCTGGCGCAGCAACCAGCACCCGGCTGCGCACCATGGCGTCGTAACTCGACTGCGCCAGGCCACGGGTGAGTTTGAGCACAAACACGTCAAGCAACACCCAAACCGAAAAGATCAGTACCAAACCCCATGTGACGCGCTTTGCTGGCAGCGCTCCTATACCGTCAAGGATGCGGTTCCAGAGCTTCATGACGTCAGGCGATCCGTTGGGTAGCTGGTATTTTTGCCGAGCAAAACCGGGAGGTCAATCCAGATTCACGATGCGCACGCGCCGGTTTTCAGCGGCCAAAGGCTGCGCACTGTTGGCCAACTCCGATGCACCTTTGCCAACTGCTTGCAAGCGCGCTTCAGAAACCCCTCTGGCCCGAAGGAACTCGCGCACAGCTTGCGATCGCTGCTGGCTGAGCTTGAGGTTGTAATCCGCGCTGCCCTTGGCGTCGGTATGCCCTTCGATGGCGAAGCGGGAATCCAGCAATTCGGCTGACTGCAAGGCTTGCGACAGATTGACAAGGGCTTGCTGGCTCTCAGGTCGCACGCGCGCCGAGTTGAAGTCG
>CAYHDD010000306.1:0-4604 GCA_964355195.1 uncultured Rhodoferax sp.
CAAAGCGAACGGCACGGCCATGGCTCCTGCTACCGCGAAGGCCACCTTCGCCGGTGGTTGTTTTTGGTGTGTAGAGTCGGATTTCGACAAGATCCCGGGGGTCATCTCGACCACCTCCGGCTACACCGGGGGTCACACCGTGAAGCCCTCGTATGAACAGGTCTCATCCCATAGTACCGGTCATGCAGAAGCGGTGGAGGTGGTGTACGACCCGTCCAAAGTAAGCTACCAAGGCTTGGTAGAGCATTTTTGGCGCACCATCGACCCAACCGTCAAAGATCAGCAGTTTTGCGACCATGGTTCACCCTACCGCACCGCCATCTTTGCGCACGATGCGGATCAACTGAAGATTGCCCAGGCTTCGCGGGCTGCCCTGGAGAAATCCAAGCCGTTCAAAGACCCGATCGTTACAGAGATCGTTCTGGCCGCGCCCTTCTTCGCGGCCGAAGAGTATCACCAGAACTATTACCAAAAGAACCCTCTTCGCTACAAGTACTACCGACTCAGTTGCGGGCGCGATGCCCGCCTGCAGCAGCTGTGGGGCGCCCAGGCGGGGCATTGATCACGGTGCTTGCGAGTGGCCCAAGGGCCGACTTCAGGTGCAACGAGTCCTAAACGCCCGCCTCGGTATTGAATTCGTTGACGGCGTGCAACCAAAGCGTAGCTTGAAGTAGGCGGCGAAACGTCCCATGTGGGCCAATCCGTGGCGCAGTGCGAGCTCCGTGACCGACTCCGGCCCGGATCTTCTAACCTGAACGAGTCTGGCTCAAGTCGACTCGAAGCCAGTCATCGAGTAGCATCAGCGGCGTTTGTGAAGACCAGCCCTCGGCAATGCCCATCGCGGCGTCCATCAATTTGGGCATAGCTGTCGGTCATGGTGGCGAACAATGTGCCATTGCGGGTGCGCCCGCTTGAGTCAAGCTGACGTTCGATTTTTGCCCAAGAATCAGAGAGCTGACCTTCGAATCGGCAAGTGCCTTGGGTGCATATCAAGTTGGCGCTGAGCATAGTGGCTCGCTGACCCAGGGTGCGATACTGGCCATGAGGTGATTGAAATGCCTACGCGTCTGCCTGTTGTACTGAATCGTTCTATTGCACTCTTGCTGGTCTCTCTGCTGTGTACCTTCGTCGGTACCGATTTGCTGGCAGCGGGACCGCAACCAGAGTCTGCCGCCCTGTCAGATGGGCCCTATGTGCTTTGGCAGGGCGAGGAGGCACGTGTGTTGTCCGTGAGAGAGGGGGCACGCCATGAAGACCGATTGGCGGCTCCTTTTGAACTCGAGTTGCCAGGGCTTGCTCCCCTGCGTCTCGATCCGGCAGCACCCGTCCCAAGTCCTGCCGAGTTTCCCGGTCCCGAGCAAATTGCGGCTGTGAGCGATGTCCACGGCAATCTTGGCGGTCTGGTAACGCTGCTTCAGGCCCACCACATCATCGACGAGCAGAAGAAATGGTCTTTTTCTCGTAACCACCTCGTGATCATCGGCGACATCTTTGATCGTGGCGCGCAGGTCACGGAGGTCTTCTGGCTATTGCGCCGGCTCGAAGCCGACGCCCTGATTGCAGGTGGACGAGTTCATGTCCTCCTCGGCAATCATGAGATCGGCGCCTTGCGCGGGGACGAGCGCTATTTGCATCCGAACTACGCTTTCTCGCAAAAGAAGGTTCTGGGGACGGACCAGAAATCCCTTTATGGTCCCGATACGGAAATGGGACGTTGGCTTCGAAGCAGACCCGTCTTGCTGCGCATCGGCTCAATTCTTTTCGCGCATGGCGGTCCTTCGCCCGTCATGCTTTCGGAAGAGCGGGAGATCGACGCTTTCAATGAGTCTTTCCGCAAGGTGATTGATCTGGAAGGCAGTCAGCGACTTCTGGGAAAGGACTCGCCGATCTGGTACCGTGGTCTTATCCCCGGCAAGGAGCTCAAACGCCCAGATGCCAGCTCCGGGGAAGTTGAGCAAATCCTGTCCGCCTTCGGTGTTCGCACCGTCGTGGTCGGGCACTCTACGGTCAGGCGTGGGATCTCGACTTTTCACAGCGGCCGCGTTCACGGGATCGACGCGGATCTCCAGTCTGGGGGGCCTGGCGAGATATGGTTGTTCCGCAACGGAGCTTGTTTTCGGGGTCGAAGTGATGGTTCCTCATCCCCGCTCGCCTTGTTCTAATTGACGACGGGTTTGGGCGCAATGGTCAGAGAATTCTTGGCAGATTCGACGCACGCAACAACCACCCCGCGATACAGAAGCACAACGCGCAGTTCCTCTAGAGACAGCCAGTTCTTTCGAAAGCAGGCAGATTGACGAGTACGGCAGCCGCTGAGCCCCTGCAAAACTGTTTTCCGCTAGCGCCATCCCACAATGGAATGTCATATCACCCGACGCAGAGCATCGGCCAGAAAGTCAAAAACCGCACGGATGCGCTGGCTTGTGCGGATCTCTCGGTGCACGGCCATCCACATCGGAATAGGGGGAATGTTGAGCGCCCTCGGCAGCACCCGTAGCACATCGGGGTCTGTGCGTGCCATGTAGTCGGGACAAAACCCAATCCCCAGGCCAGCCCGCACCGCCTGCCATTGCACGATCAAATCATCGCTTCGCAACACGAACGCATCGCGCGTCACGGGGAGCCCCAGATGTTGAAAACCTTGCAGGATGGCAATATCGACGTCGCTGCCGATCAGGTCATGCTGCAGCAAATCGTTGACCGCTATCAAGGCGCCGCTGCGTGCCAGATAGCTGCGGTGCGCGTAGGCACCCAAACGCACATCTCCCAATTTGCGGGCTACAAGCGAGGCTTGTTCGGGACGCACCATGCGCACTGCAATATCGGCCTCACGGCGCAGCAGGTTGCTCACTTTGTTGCTGGATACCAGTTCGACTTGAATATCGGGCTGCGCCGTGCGCAAAGCCACCAGCATTTGCGGCATCAGGTATACCGCCACCGGCACGCTGGCCGTTATGCGTACCGTACCGCCGATCTGCGTTTGTGCGCCTGACAAGGTGCGAGACAGTTGTAGCGCACCAGCCTCCATGCTGCGCGCTGCCAGCGCCAATTGCAACGCCATGGCGGTCGGTACCAATCCGCGACCGGTCCGCTCAAACAAGACCACGCCGAGTTGGCTCTCCAATTCGACAATGTGCCGACCCACTGTAGGCTGGCTCATCTGCAAGACACGCGCCGCACCCAGCAGGCTGCCCTGATCCAGGGTAGACAAAAAGGATCGAATCAGACTCCAGTCAAAACTTTGCAAACTGGGTTGCTTCAGATCGGAGGTATTCATTGATGCATATCTGATATTGGAGTTTATCCAATTGTGTCGCGCACGCGTTGTTTGCACAATCGCTGCATCACACTTTGCCGGAGAGAACACCATGCAACGCAGAAACTTCATTCGCCTCACTGGGGGCGGCATCATTGCCGCGGCGACCTTGGGCACAGTCGGGCTCACAGGCTGCGCCCCAGCCATGCCGACGGATGCCATTGAAGGCTGGCGAGGCCCAGCGCCGGACTTGGCCACCACCGACGTGCGCCGCTGGCTGTTGAGCTACGCCATTTTGGCGCCGCACTCGCACAACCTGCAGTCCTGGATCGTGGACCTGGGCACCCCGAACGAAATTTTGCTGCGCTGTGACTCGAAGCGCCTGCTGCCCCAAACCGACCCCCTGTCGCGCCAAATCATGATGAGCCACGGCACATTTCTCGAGTTGCTCGACCTGGCTGCCAAAGAGCACGGCCTGCGTGCCGGAATCGACTTGTTTCCGGAAGGCACCTTCGGTCCTGAGCGGCTCGACGCGCGCCCGGTGGCCCGCATACGCCTGATGCCCGACACAACTGTGCAAAAGGACCCGCTGTTTACCCAAGTGCTGTTGCGCCACACCAACCGCAACGCCTACGACCTCAGCCGCCCGGTGCCCTCCGCCGCCTGGCAGACCATGGCCGATGCCATCAGGCCCCATGCTGTGCGCTTTGGCCATGTGGGTTTGGAACAGACTGAGTTGATCTCTGCGCATCGAAAAATTGCGGCCGAAGCCTGGCGCATTGAAATATCAACGCCACGCACCATCATGGAATCATTTGACGTGCTGCGCGTCGGTGCAGACGAAATTTCACAGCACCGCGACGGCCTCTCGGTGCTGGACGCGAAGGTAGTGTTGCTGAACCGCTTGGGCCTTTTCGACCGGAGCAAAGCGCCAGCGCCCGACGACTACGCCACTACTAGTCAGATCAAGGATTTTGGTGAAAAGATCGAGTCCACACCCGGCTTCCTGTGGATGGTGACCAACGGCAACGACCGCGTGACGCAAGTAAACGCCGGGCGGGCCTATGCCAGGGTGCAACTGGCCGCTACGGGGCAGGGACTAGCCATGCAGCCGCTTTCTCAGGCTTTGCAGGAATACCCCGAGCAGCAAAAGCCTTATGAAGAAATCCATGCCCGGGTCGGCACCACTCGCCCGGGCCAGACGGTACAAATGTGGGCTCGCGTTGGCTACGCTCCGGCCGTCTCACCAGCCCCACGACGGCGGCTTCAAGCCTTCATTCGCGTGTGATACTGACTGGACAGTGCTAAGTTCTCCCAGTCATTGACTCGGTTTGTTTGCGAGCCGCAG